>NZ_WTKW01000030.1:0-21134 GCF_011378745.1 Pseudoalteromonas sp. Z1A6 | reverse complement strand
AATGAGAAAAGCTTTCATTAGTTAAGTATATAAATACTTTTTAGCTGAACTTAAAATATTTACATTAGCTATACACCTTTCTACTTTAACGTCTCTTTGTTTTTTAAACCCTTGATTAGTTAAAGGTAACATTCTTATTTTTAACATAAATACCGACTTTGAACTGTGAAACACAATTGATATGCGTTATCATTCGCAACATTATTAACTTCTAATATTAACAATAATGAACAAACTCATTAAATTTACCCCTATTTTATGCGCACTCGCTTTAGCTGGTTGTGGAAGCGGCTCGGGCAACAATGCACCATTATTTACCCAATCAAATTTAAGTTTTACGCTTAACGAAGATACCGCTTTTTCAGGACAGGTTTCAGCCACTGACGACGACCCGCTTAGTTATACTTTGGCGCAATCTCCAAGTAACGGCATTATTACATTAGAGGCTAACGGTGAATTTACTTACACACCACACGCTGATTTTTTTGGTGAAGATAGCACGACTATTTCAGCAAGTGACGGCAGTTTAAGCGCTGATGTTGTTGTACGTTTTATTATTGAAAACATTAATGATGCACCTACTATTTCAACAACTAATGTTACATTTACTACCTCAACAACAAGTGTAGGTAAAATAAATACTAGTGATGTTGATGGCGATGCAGTGAGCATTACGCTACTTACACCGCCAAGTAGTGGTGTAATATCTATAAATAGTGAAACTGGTGAATTTAGCTATGAGGCACAAACACTCACTACGCAAAATGATGAATTTACCGTTAGTTATACCGACGGTATTATAAGTGAGCCATTAACTGCGACTATTTCACTTAGCCCCTCTTATGTAACAAATGAAGACAAACGTAACTACTACTACAGCTCAGATAAGTCTCATTTAAAACAAGCCGATTTAATAACAGAAAATATTAACGATGAACTATCTCGTTATAGTATTTATCAAACTCAAGCTGCAGCTTATGCGCGCGCTGGTTTTTTAACTACCGCACAAGAGTATTTAGCGCTGATTAACGAACAAACAGCCTATGCCGATGGGCTTTTAAAAGTAGCCAGTGCACTGGATACGATTAATCGCTCTGAGCAAGCTATAGAATATAGAGAGCTAGCTTTAACATCTTATAACCAATACCTTGCTGAAAAAGGATTGGATAATATAGACAGAAATGATGCATCTTGGTTGTTAACTATTACACGAGACTATTTAGATGCATTACAACTGTCGCAAGCAACTAGCTTAATTGAACAAATTGAAGGCTATGCATTAAACGCAGCACAGGATGAATTTACAACTACATTTGGGTACTTTATTACTGCATTTTCAAGTGCTGCAAGCTCAACTCTTGAATCATATGCAGCGACACCCACTGCTGAAAACTTAGAAACTGCAAAGTTATTCGCTAAATCGTTCGCTCAATTAAGTAATAAAACCGGCTACGTAATAGCAAAAAATGGTGATTATAAAGGAGAGCCAACTCACCGCTCTCGTATACTATATTTAGCATGGTCGGCAGAGTTTTTATTACAAACTAATCAGTTAGAACTTGCCCGTGAATATACTAATAAAGCACTCGCTCTTTATGGTATTACTAATTTCGATAGTAATTATAATTATGCTGCCTCACCTTATTCACAAGCAACTCTTAGCTACTACCCGTATGCACTAAGTAATTTAGCTACACTTATCGAGGCGCTGTACGACACAACTAAAAACCCTGCATATGAACTAATTACATCTGAATGGGAGCAATCATTTGCACAACGCTCAATGGTTTCATTTATTGTGGCGCAGCGTTTATTAGCAGGCGAAGATGCCACAACAGTACTCGATGAAGTTGCTCAACCTTTTAAAGATAAAGATGAATATAACGTGCTATTTCAGGGGTTAACCGATACTACAAACTTACCTGGTACTGCACTTATTTTGAGCCAATTTAATCGAAATGATTTAGCTCAACAAGTAATGAATTATGCCGGTGATTTACTTATTTCAGATGAGTACATACAAGCCGAGAGTTATGCAACGTATCTTACTGGTTTTAGAGGCTGCTCTGCTTTTGTTGAAATAAGCGGTCGCGTTGGTATGGATGAAAAAGTTCAAGCTGAAAAGTGCATTACTATGCTCGAAAAACTACAAAGCGGTGAGCTACAAACACTCTCATCTAGCAGCCAAATTTCAGTTCATAGCAATGTAATAATGACGCTAACTCGATCTGGCTCAACGAATGATATCCCAGCTATATATACGCAATTACTTAACTATATATCAGAACTAGAAACCCCTGAAGATCGCTTTGAGAACCGCTTAGAAACACTTGGTTTTATGATTGATGCGGGTTATTCAACACAAGCATTAGACACATTTACTTTATCGGTTGAAGAAATTACGCCTTTAATTTCAGAGTTTGATAGCAACCAATTAACCGATCTAGTTGAGCTTTTAAAAGAGTATATTTTAGATATTGAAGCGCCTAAAACTGGGTATTTCACTATTTACAGTGCGTTGTCATCTATGGGGGCTAATGCTCAAAACATTAATGACTATGAAGCTAAATACCAAGGATTTAAAGCACCAACGTCTACGTTAATTAATACTTTAGAGGAACGCATTACTGCGCTTTCAGACACCGCATTACAAAGTAATATGATGGACTTAGTTTCTGCTCATGTGCTTCTTGGTGATAATGCTAAAGCAATTTCGTTAATTGAAAATAGCGTAAATGGCTCAGCAGATAAACTCAACCTTTATACTGAAATGGCAAGTTTAATAGCTGCCCGTGATGACTTTAGAGAAAAAGCAGTTGCCAGTGTAGATACCGATCACGACGGACTTCCTAACTTTTTCCTACCAAATGTAAGCGAAGACGACATAACAGCCTCAGGTTTAATAGCCGATCAAGATGCCGACAATGACGGCATTATTGATAGCGAAGACAGTACTCCACTTGGTAATTAATTAAGAGATTTAAATGCAGACACCTAGCACCTTAGCGTGTCTGCTTTTGCTTACCCAAAACGCTTATGCAGCGAACGAGCAAGAGCAGACCGACCAGTCAAAACCCATATGCAGTACTTTACAAAATGAAGAAAAAAAACGTTGTGAAGCCTTAGAACACATAGAAGTAAAAGGTCAGTACATAGGTATTGAAGTGCCTGAAGTAATTGGTCGCTCATACCTCGACCGTAACTTTATAACCTCGACCGCTAAAGGTAATGGGGATATAAATGAGTTAATTGCCCTCCTCCCTGGAGTACAACTCAGTAACGACGCTTTTAGTATTGAAAGCTTGGCTGAAATTAGCGCACCCGAAATATCTATTTCTGGCGCGCAACCTTGGCAAACAGGGTTTTCGATTGATGGCATGAACTACAACAACCGTATTGATCCCGCCAGTGCTACACGAGTTACAGCTACCAGCAATGATGTGTCGGGCGGTGTGCAAAGCATGAATGTAAATTCAGATATTGTTGAATCAATAACCGTGTACGACCATAACATTCCAGCCGAATTTGGTGGTTTTTCAGGTGGAATTGTTGATGCTAAAACCAAAAGTGCTTTTGCAAAAGACAGCTTTAGCTTTGGTGTGCGTGGGAATCAAAGTAGCTGGGGAGAATACCATTTTCTTAAAGCTGATGAAGAGTCTGGACAACGAAATGTTGATGATGAAGCACTAGAAGCCCCAGAGTTTAAAAAAATAAGTTACTCATTGAGCGCCAATAAACAACTCAATGAACGCCACGGACTTATGGTAAGCGTTAATTACCTTACCAGCGACATTAGTGATTTTTCACTGGGTCAACCAAAAACGCAAAGTCGCCGAAATATTAATGCATTAGTTAAATATGGATACAAAAATGGCTGGGTCGATCAGCTTGATATTAGTTTAATGTACGCCCCTTACGAAGTTGATAACTTTATTGTTGATACCAAAGACAGTAACTTTCACTTAGAAGGTGGAGCAGTGGGCGGCGTAATATCGCTAACAGAAAATTTAAGCTTTGCTACATGGCACAGTAACCTTAATGTAAATTTAAGCGATAGCAGTCGAGAGTCCCAAGATCACTTTTATAATTGGTTGCAGGCAAAAGGAAAGCAATGGGGAGAATTTGCGGACCAAGGATTATCTAATACGCGTTATTCCAAGCAAGGTGGGTATGGGGCGCTCGATAACACACAATTGACCACGAGTTGGAAAAACACTCTCGATTTTAATACGTTTAAATTTTTGAGTGTAGAGCACAATATTAAAGCTGGTATAGAGCTTATACACCAAGAAGTGAAACGTGAACGTTTTCAAAATAGTTACACATACGACTCTCCTATTATTTGGTCAAGCGCCAGTGCACCACTTAATTGCAGCGGTTACACGCTTGATTGCCAATCGCTTGAATCTGCTATTTCTATAGAGCAACTTACCGAGCAATTGGGAGGGAGTATTGATTTTAATAACCCTGAACATATTGCAGCTTATAGCGATAACATTGTAAGTACTGCACAGTATTTTAATGGTCGTAAAGTTACACCTGCTGAATATATAAATGTAGGACTTAACCGTGGCGCTTTATATATCACCGATCATTTAACGCTTGGTCATGTAAATATTAACTTAGGAATGCGCTATAACTATGATGATTTTTTAAAAAATCATAACTTAGCCCCGCGTATTTCGCTTGGTTACGATGTGTTTAATGATGGACGTACAATAATAAGCGCAGGCGTAAACCGTTATTATGATTCAGGAATTATTGGTTATAAAATAAAAGAGCAACAAAACTTTTCGTATAACGAATACCGCCCTATCGAAAACGGCTACTTACAAGGCTGGTTACCCTCTAATTACACTGGCGCATTTAAATATCGTTTTAACGATGTGCAAACACCTTTTGATGACGAGTTAGCTTTTGGTATAGCTCACTCATTTGAAAAAATTGGTAACTTTTCACTTAAGTATGTAAAACGGAAAAAGCATCAACAATTGTCTCGCTCAACTGCTGATACGCCAAGTGAAGATGGCTTCAAATATATTGAAATAACAAACAGCGGTACAGGTAGCTCTGAGCGTTACTCGATTGCATGGAGTGCACAATTTAAAGCACATTCATTCTGGGCAAATGCTTCATATGCGCAAAATAAAGTGTCAAACGACAGCTACAATGCAACCGCAAATAACACCCCTCTTGATGAGCTAGTTTATTACGTTAATGCTAAAGAAGAAGGTGAACTTGTTACACTTAACCAGTTATCTCAAATTCGCACCAATTTTGGAACTCCCGTAACCGGCGCTATGGGTTGGAATGTTGACTGGCTTGATTCACTTAGTACAGGCTTAAACATTACCTATAGTGGTAGCTTTGATACAGCTGTTAGCACAGGCGCGAGTGAAAGCGTTGAGCTAGACAAGAGCTGTATTAGTTGCCCTATTACATCTACTTTGGTTGATGTTTATGAGCAACGTGTTATTCGTGCCCGCACTATGGTCGGCTTAAGCTTACGATATAATCCTAAAATTAGTGAAAAACACAACGTAGAAATACGCGCTGATGTATCTAACCTTTTAAACGCCCGTACTTACAATGTAAACGAAGGAGCCGCTGGCATTGAACCTGGTCGAATGTTTTGGCTTGGAGTAACTTATAAATATGATTAAGCTACTTGGTTTAATAACATTATTACTCCCCCTTAGTATGCACGCTCAACAATACAGCAACACAGAGCTACGTGGTTTGTATAGTAAGAGCCAAGTAAATTGGCCTGCCATTCAAACCAGTGATGAGCGTATAGTTGAGCCTCTTTCGCTATTGCCAATAGCCACTCCACGGGCAGAGCACGTTGCACTTGGCAATAAGCTTTTTCATGATACACAGCTTTCACGCGATAAAACCGTAAGCTGCGCAAGTTGTCATGAACGAGATAAGGGTTTTCATGATGGTCGTGCCACTGCAATCGGTATAAATGATCAAGTGGGCACCCGCAATACCCCTGCAATTTTTGGTATAGATCAGTGGCAAAGTTTTTTTTGGGATGGTCGCGCTAAAACAGCTGAGCAACAAGCACTTATGCCCATTAGCAACCCAATTGAAATGGACTTAGATCCACAAAAAGCTTTAATGCGGGTCAATAAAGATAAAAGCTATACGGCATTTAATAAAAGTGCTTTTAATTCAAATACGCTCTCCATGGCACAAATGGCAGAAGCCCTCGTTGCATTTGAGCGAACACTCATTGCACCTAATACTCGTTTTAAATCATTTATTAATGAGGTTCAGAGTAATCCAAAAAAAGCGGTTAGACGCTTATCAGATAGTGAATTAAACGGATTACATTTATTTAGAACCAAAGCAAAATGTATGACTTGCCATAATGGCGCGCTATTAAGTGACAACCAATTTCATGGCACTGGCCTTCATTACTACGGCCGTAGTTTTGAAGATAAAGGCCGGTTTAATATTACAAATAATCCAAGTGATATAGGGTTATTTAGAACCCCTTCTCTACTTGGTTTAACACAAACATTTCCTTGGATGCACAATGGACTTTTTGATGACCTACTAGGTATAGTAAACATGTACAACCATGGTGGAGCAAGACCTAAACCTAGGAAAAACCAATTAAACGATCCTCATTTTCCTAAAACGACGAAACTGCTAAAGCCATTAAAATTAACTAAGCAAGAGCGTTTAGATCTTGTTGCATTTCTAAGGATTTTATAAATTTTGCAGCTGCTCTATCAGCCATTTATGAATAGGGCTGTTATTAGTACGCGGGTGCCATGCGCTATTACTTTAAAGGTAGGAGGCAGAGCTTCTTTTTGAAAGGTATCGAAGAAGGATATACACTCTCAATACATATGAGTATTAGGTGAATTAGCTTGCTATATTTTTCAATAATAAATTACTAGCCGTTTAATAACTCAATAATTATTGAGTTATTAAACCATTACTTTATTACGGCCTGCATTTTTAGCTGCGTATAATTTTTCATCAGCTCGTCGGGATGCATCTTTTGGGGCTTCGCCCGCTTTAACTTGTACTACACCAATACTTACTGTTGATTTTATATGGAGTGAGGTATGAGTAACATTCTCAATACTTTCGCGTATACGCTGGGCAACTTCATGCGCAAAACTAAGTGCAATATTAGGTAAAACAACTAAAAATTCTTCTCCACCAACCCTACCTGCACAATCTGTTTGACGAATGTTTTTTTCTATAAATTTAACAGTAGAAATAATAACTTCATCACCAATATCATGTCCATATGTATCGTTTACTTGTTTAAAGTGGTCTATATCAATAACAATGAGTGAACACGCATTCCCTAAAAACTCGCTTTTTTTAATCGCGTTGTATTTAAATGCAAATATTGCTCTACGATTAGCGATACCTGTTAATTCGTCTTTTAATGCAAGTGTTTTAAATCGCTGTTTATGCTGAGTTTGTTTATAAGTTATGTAAGCTAAAATCAATATCAGCCCAATAGAAAACAGCAAAGATGCGATTTGCCAAAATGCTTTTTCATCAGCTAAATTTAATAACTGCTCTTTTACCTCTGATGACTCTTGCAGCCTTGTTATTTCTCGTTTTTGCTGTTCCCAGTCAAACGCTAAACGTTGAGATAGTAATGTATTATCTGCAATTTCTTGCACTTTTCTATCTGCGATTTTTAATAACTCTCTTTGAGCTAAGGCTTCTTGCTGATAGTTATTTTTTTGCACTGCTAATTCACGCTTAAATTCTAAAAAACGAGTTAAAGAGTCGACTGACCATACTTGAGAACTATTTTGTTCAAAATCTAAATAAAGAAGCTCCGCTTCATCTAGGCGACCCTTTTTAATTAACCACTCAGCTGTTGTTATTGATTGAATAAATTTAATCCACTCACTATTTAGCGTTAAATCCCTGGCTTTATTTAAGTATTGTTTAGCCTCTTGCAGCTCATTTAATTGAATATTTATTTGTGCAATTTTAAAGAGTAAGTAAGCATTCCCTTCATCGTCTTCATACTTAGTTACGGCAGGGAGTATACTGCTGTACAACACTATCGCTTTTTGATAATTACCTTGAGCTTCGTAAGCTTGGGCTAGGCTATCTGTGGCTATGTACCATTCTTGCTCATTATAATTTGTCAGCTCATTAATTGCTCTTTGCAATTGTTCTTCAGCGAGCGAAAAATTGTGAAGATCGGCATGGATAAGCCCTATCTCTTTAAGTATAAGCGCTTTATCGTAAGAAAAGTCGCCTTGTTCAAAGGTATTATAAGCTTGTTGAAATGCCAAAAAAGCTTGCTGGTACGAACCTTGTGAACGAAAAATTATCCCTAATATTAAGTTAGCTGTCGCATGTTGATAATAAAGCTCTGGATTTTTAGAGGTGGCACTAATAACATTTTTAGCCATTGAAGTGGCTGTACTTACTTTGCCTTGTTGGTATAAATGAAATGCTTGGCATGTTTGTAAATCGAGTTTTAATTTAGGCGAGCCAGCTTTTTTGATTGCTTGATTAGCATCTGTCAGTAAATCATTTAATGCTATGTAATTATTGTCATTTTGGGGGTCATAAAACCAACACTTTACAGTTTTAACGCGAGCAGTATCGAGCGATGAAGAATAAGGTAAATTGCGCTCTAACTTATCCATAAGCCCACGACTTTGACTACTCGTTAAATATCCACTTAGTATCTTTTCAACATCTTCTTTTACTGTGTTAGCAAAAGTACTAAAACAAAGTAGAGAACAAAAAACACCAAAAAATAACTTAAACATTTAGCTTTATAATTCCTTTACCGCACTTAAAACACAATTGTAGGACACTGTAATTAGCTGACGACAATCTTTAATAACTATTGTTAATTATGGTAACAGTATTTGCTTTAATACTTACATTAATACTTGTATTAAAGTTTGCTGTTATAGGTTTTGTAATTGCTCTATCAACCACTTATGAATTGGGCTGTTGTTAGTACGTGGATGCCATGCGGCTATTACTTTAAATGTAGGAGGCAGAGCTTCTATTTTTAGCTGTTTAACTTTGCTATTTGGTAATAATCTTGATGGGTAAAACGCTAGCATATCGGTTGTATGTAAAATGTCAGGCACCGCTGAAAAGCTCGGTACCGACATTACAATATTACGTTTTAGCCCTTGGCTTTCAAACCACTGATCGTGCGACCCGCGTAAATTAGCACGCGATGGCGATACCACTAGCTGAGGATGCTTTGCAAATTGCGCCAAGCTCAAAGGCTCCATGTAAGTGTTGTTACCAACACCAGAAATACACAAATGCTGCTCTTCAAACAAAGTAATATAAGAAAGATTGTCGGGTATAAACTCAGGAAAGCTAATCAATAAATCAAGCTCGCCTGCCGTTATAAGTTGATTAACGTTATCGGATGCAAAGTCGCGCACTATCAGCTTTAAACCGGGGGCTTCGCGACGGGTAATATTAAATAATTGCGGTAGTAAAGCCTGCGTGGCGTAGTCGGTTGCGCTTATGGTAAACACGCCTTTATAGGTTTTCGGACTAAACTGCTCGGGCTCTAGTAACGACTCTAATTGCTTTAATATATGATTAACTGGCGTCTTGAGTCCTTGCGCTTTAGGAGTAGCAACCATGTTATTGCCCTGTCGAATAAACAAGCGATCGTCAAATAAGTCTCGTAGCTTTCGTAGTTGCTCACTAATGGCTTGTTGCGTTAACCCCATTTTTTTAGCTACTTGCGACAGATTTTGCAGCTCTAACAAGCTACTGAGCACTCTTAACTGTTTTATATCGAGCCGGCTAATACCATTCATAATTGTATGCTGTACAAAAAAGTGTTGTTTCAAATTGTATCTTTAAATCTCTATGCTGCCAACGTTGCTTAACCACTATTTAAGCCTTTATTTGCTTTATAAGAGAATTTAAAATGAAATCAGAATCAGTTAATACCGCCCCTTTATTCTCATCAATTGAGCTTGGCCCTTTTACACTTAAAAACCGTATTGTGATGCCTCCTCTTACTCGCTCTCGTAGTACACAACCGGGCAATATTCCTAATGAATTAATGGCTGAGTATTATGCACAGCGCGCATCGGCTGGCTTTATGGTTACCGAAGGCACGCAAATAGAACCTCGTGGCCAAGGCTACGCTTGGACACCTGGTATTCACTCGCAAGCACAAATTGAAGGCTGGAAAAAAGTAACACATGCAGTACATGCTAAAGGCGGTGTTATTTTTGCTCAGCTTTGGCATGTAGGGCGCGTATCGCACGCCACACTACAACCAAATTCAGGTAAACCGGTTGGCCCTTCAGATATTATTGCTGACAATGTAAAAGTATTTATTGAAACCGCACCTGGTGAAGGCGCATTGGCTGACCCAAGTGAGCCTCGTGCACTAACAACAACTGAAGTTGGCGAACTGGTAAACATGTATGCGCAAGCTGCACGTAATGCTCTAGAAGCAGGCTTTGATGGTGTGGAGCTGCATTGTGCTAACGGGTATTTAGTTAATCAGTTTATTTCTGAGCATACTAATAACCGTGACGATCAATACGGTGGAACGCTTAGTAATCGCCTGCGCTTTTTAAAAGAGATAGTTGAAGCGGTAAGTGACGTTGTAGGCTCCGATCGTTTAGGTGTTCGCTTTGCTCCTTTATTTGAAAGCACAGATGAAACACGAGTGTATTTAGGACTTGTTGAATCAAACCCTCATCATACTTATGTACAAGCCGTTAAAGTGCTTGAGCAAGCTGGCATTGCTTACTTATCAATAGCGGAAGCTGATTGGGAAAATGCTCCTGATTTACCACAAGAATTTTATAAAGCAGTACGAGCTGAATTTTCAGGTCGCATTATTTATGCTGGTAAATACACAGTAGAAAAAGCGGTACGTATTTTAGGTGAAGGTTACGGTGACTTATTTGCATTTGGTCGCCCATTTATAGCTAACCCTGATTTACCAGAGCGTATAGCGAATAATTGGACGTTTAACGAGGCCGATGCAGCCACTATGTATGGCGGTACTGAAGTCGGTTATAGCGATTATCCTTTTTATCAAAAGTAGCCAACCTAGACTCTAAACGATATATGGAATTGGTATAGAACCGATACGGTTTTATACCTGGTAGCTTAATCAAGCTACCTGTTTTGAGGTAAGAAAACGGTGTTGATAACACAGCTAAAATTTTGTTATTAGTTGTTCTCGACAATTGCTCTTTCATTGCCCTACCCTCTGCATTTATGCAGCCATATATCAGTCATTTTTTAATAGAGTTAGCGTTAGATTTAATCCCTCAAATTGATTAAGTATTACTGCGGATTGGTATTAGCGTCAAGAATAGTAAAGATAAGTAAAAGGGTGTAAAGCCTCCCTACAGTTGCCCTTACATGCAGTTGGCATTCAGTTTCAAACGTCAATACTAGCCATGTTAACCACAATCGAGGCAATATTATGAAACTTACATTTATACTACCTGCACTATTAGTTATTGGCACTTTATCTAATTCTGCATTTGCAGCACCACATGATAGATATACAAAGCAAGAATATAAAAAGGTTCAGCTAAAACGAGAACTGAAAAAAATTAACCAAACTAAGGTAATCAAGTATGTTCCAGTTAAAGTTGTTAAAAGAAACGTTAATAACACAGCATTTATTAAAGTTAATGTCATAACGTATCACCCTAGCCTTAAATTTATTAAAAGATAGATGCGCCCTTTAAAATATAAAGTCATGTTTGCGGCAATAAACAACGCGCCGCAAACTTAGCTTTTTACACCATTTAAACTCTATTATTGGTATTTTCCCATCTAAAAATGCACGGAAATAACGTTTTCTAAGCACAACAAAAAAGTCCAAATATATAATTTAATAGCAGTATTATTAAAATATCTCTCGTAATAACCCCCCTTAAAAATCGTCAAAAACTAGATATTATGTCAAGAACCGTCAGTAAAATGTAAAAAGCTGTAAGCATAGCTCCGTTTGCTGTTGTATGTCAGTTAACATTCAGTTTGAACCGCTAGTATTGAACCCAGTTATGTAAAAACATAAACGAGGCAATACTATGAAACTTACTTTTTTACTACCTGCACTGCTCGCCATTGGCGCAGTATCAGGCTCTGCGCTTGGAGCACAAAACGAGCGAGAGAATGATAAAAGCTTTAAACGTGACCACGACAAACGTGTTGAATATAAACGCGATGAACGCCGCCATGAAAAAAAGCAGCGTATTGAGCATAAAAAAGAAAAACGAGAAGACCGTAAGCAAGAAAAACGTAAACTTGCTAAGTACAAGCAGGAAAAGCGTGAACAATACCGCTACAACCAGCGCAAATATAACTACTTAACAAGCCATAATAATTCAGTCGCTTACAGACAAAATCGATTTATGAACCATTTACCACGCAATAGCGCATCGATTAGATTTAATGGTATTTCGTTTACGTTTAACGACGGCCTTTACTACCGTAAAGCTAAAAGAGGCTACCATGTAGTTACGCCACCTAGAGGCCTGCGTATAAATACGCTACCAAGAAATTACAGGCATTTTAAGCATCACAATACCACCTACTACACATATCAAAACGTGTATTACGTCGCAAATAATGACGGTTATACAGTGGTTGATGAGCCACCAACCCGTCTTAATCAGGCAATAAAAGTGGGGAATGTGAATGATTATAGCTTGGGCCAAACTTACGATTCATTGCCTCAGGCAGCACAGGCCGTAATAATTAACTCGCAGCAGTATTTTAAATACGGCGATATTTATTTTTTACCGCAAATAAGTGGTGACGACATAAAATACCTTGCTATCAAGCTAGGTTAAATCCGCTATAAATTAAAAGACCTTGCTACCAATAGCAGGGTCTTTTTCATTTCCCCTGTAGGTAATAACTTAAAGCAATAAAATCAATTCCCTCTCTAAACATTAACATGTCTTAGTATTTGTAAGCTTTTTTGCTAAACTAGCTCGCATATTAATAGTGAGAGTGTATTTATGTCGGGTGAGTTTCCACGTGCTGGTTTTTGGCGCCGTTTTGCGTCGTTAGTTTACGATACGTTAGCCATTATTGCGTTTGCGATGTTAACTGTAGTGCTGTATTTATTTGCCGTTCAAGGGCTTATTTCTCTCGATGTAATTAGTTTAAATGGCGCAGAGGATGTATCTGCCTTTATTCAAAATTCAAATCTTCTTTCGGGTATTCGTACCGCTCTTTTAATTATTGTTACCTTAGTATTTTTTGGCTACTTTTGGACTAAAAGCGGGCAAACCATTGGCATGCGTGCATGGCGTTTAAAAGTACAAACTCTTGAGGGTAATTTAATTAGCTGGCCGCAATCAATTATCCGCAGCGTTAGCGCTTTACTCGGTTTAGGTAATTTGGTGGTGTTAGTAGATTTTAAAAACAAAAAAGCACTGCAAGATTACATCTCTAAAACAGAAGTTATTGCACTTACTAAAGAAGAAAACAGACGTATTTATAGTGAGCTTGATTAATACCAACTTTTCAAATCGTGAGTTAAGCGGTAATTAAGCAGTAGTTAAAAAGCAAAAAGGGTGACCAGTGGTCACCCTTTTTCATGCTTTGAATAGGTAAATCTATACCCGTTTATTCATCAAATAGGTCGCAAAGCCTATAAATATAATACTGGGTAATACCGCCCCTATAATGGCAGGTATTTGGTAAACCATAACGACAGGGCCAAATATTTCATTAGTTAAGTGAAACACAATCCCTGTAACAACTCCCATAATAATACGTGCGCCCATAGTAACGGTACGCAGCGGGCCAAATATAAACGAGAGCGCCACCAGCAGCATTACCGCAACAGATACTGGCTGCATCAACTTACGCCATAGAGCAAGCTCGTAGGTACTTGTGTCTTGTTCGTTTTGCTCTAAGTAACTTAAATACGACCAAAGCCCAGTAAATGAAAGTGACTCCGGTTTTACCGAAACAACCCCTAACTTTTCAGCTGTGAGTTGCGAAGGGTAAAACTCTTCTGGTAATTGCTCTGTTGTGGTTTTTTCGCTAGTGATAATAACTTTATTAACGTCACGAAGTAGCCAGCCATCTTTTCGGCTCAGTGCATCTCTTGCTTTAGTAATTTGGGTAAGCTCTAACGATTTATCAAAGTGGTACATATGCACCCCGTTAAGCCTGCCGTTTTCATCAACATCTTCAATATTAATAAAATTATTGCCGTCTTTAGCCCATACACCTTTTTGTGTATTAAACACATCGCCGCCATGTATTGCTTGGTTACGCATTTCTTTAGCGTGCAATTGTGCTTCAGGTGCGCCCCATTCGCCCAATGCCATCATACAGATAGCCATAAATATGGCCGTTTTCATCACAGAGCCAATTATTTGTAAGCGCGACATACCAGCGGCTTGCATCACTACAAGCTCACTGTTTGAGGCAAGTGCCCCCAAACCCGTTAAGCCACCAATTAGCGCAGCCATCGGAAAAAACACCACTAAATCGCCAGGTATTGTGTAAAGCGTGTAAAGCATTGCAGTCATTAAGTCGTAACTGCCGCGCCCTACCGACTTTAACTGGTCGATAAATTTAATTAAGGTGCTAATACCAACAAGTACCAACAATGCAAAGCCGGTAGTTTGTAAAATACTGCGGCCTAAATACCAATCAAGCGTTTTCATCATGAGCCTAACTCCCGCTTAGTTACTACGGCTTTAAGCCAAGCGCCCAGTGGTCGCCCTTTTATAATTAATAACCCACCTATAAACAAGGCACTTAGATGAATCCACCACAAGCCGATTGAAGGCGGGATTTTGCCATCTTCAACTGCAAATTTAGCGGCATTTAGTAAAATAAAGTAGCCTAAGTACAAGCTAATAGCAGGCACTAGTTTTGCAAATTTACCTTGGCGAGGATTAACCACACTTAGCGGTACTGCCAGTAAGGTAAGTAGCGGGATTGATAACGGAATAGCGAGTCGCCATTGCCATTGAGCAATAGATTCAGGAGTGTTTATAGCCAATAATTGGTTAGTTGGCACAGCCTCTAATTTACGGCGTTGATGCTCTATTTCTTGCTCTCGTATTTGTACGCTGTAACCATCAAATTCTGTTAAATTAAGTGCAGGCGTTGTGCCGTCTGTTTCGTAACGTTTACCGTCTGTTAGTACTAGCTGTTGCTCACCATTTACGGCTTCAACCACAACACCTTGCTCTGCATATACTAAGCGCGCTAGATTGCCTTTTTCGCTATCGGGTAACTGTGCAACAAATACCTTATTGAGCTCTTTGCCGCCTTTTTCAATATTATGAATAAACACCACGGCTTTTTCGTTACCGGTTTCTTGGAACCGCCCAGCTCTGAGCGCAGATAACCCCGCATCGGCTTTGGCTTGTTCTTTCAATTGATACTCTTGCTCGCTTGCCCACGGCGCTATATACATAGTCAATGCAGCGGCTAATATGGCAAGCCCAACGCTTGATATAAGCGTTACGCGCACAACATACCATTCACTTACGCCACAGGCTTTAAGGACGGTCATTTCGCTATCTGCATATATACGGCTGTAAGCCAAAATAATGCCTAAAAATATACTCAGCGGAAGTATTAGCGAGGCTAGTTGTGGAAGCTTTAGTGCAATCATCGATAGCACTAATTTAGCAGGAATGCTGCCCTCAGAGGCATCACCTAAAATACCAACTAACTTTTGTGACAAAAATATTGTCATTAAAGTTAAAAATACGGCGACCTGCGATTTTAAAACCTCAGCGGTCAAATAACGGAAAATTAGCAATGCTCGCCCCTGTTAAACATGGAATTTCACTACGATAGTGAGAATTGAATAGTTAAATAGCTATTTTACCCAATTAATACCGGCAAATAGGCTATTATTATAAGCCATCAAATTTAATTATCCTACCTAAGTGCACGATATAATGTTGCATTAGTAGCCCTTAAGCATATAAAGTTCAATTACACAGTAAGAGTCTAGCAAAATCAGCTAAAATAAGAATTATCCTTACATAAGTTACGTAGATAAGACTAGAAAATACTTTTTTAGCCCCAACTTACTAACTTAAATGACTCAAAATCAGGAGTGACAATGGAATTTAACGTAAAAAGTGGTAGCCCAGAAAAACAGCGCAGCGCATGTATTGTGGTTGGCGTTTACGAGCCACGTAGGTTATCCCCCATTGGTGAACAACTCGATAAAATTAGTGATGGCTATATCTCTAATTTACTTCGCCGTGGCGACTTAGAAGGTAAGCCAGGCCAAGTTTTATTATTGCATCATGTACCCAATGTATTAAGCGAGCGCATATTGCTTGTTGGTTGTGGTAAAGAGCGCGAGCTTGATGATAAGCAATATAAACAAATTATTTCTAAAACTATTAATACCTTAAACGAAACAGGCTCTATGGAAGCAGTCTGCTTTTTAACAGAGCAACACGTTAAAGGTCGCGACACTTACTGGAAAGTTCGTCAAGCAGTAGAAACAACACAAGATTGCTTATATACGTTTAACCAATTAAAAAGTAAAAAAGTAGATCCTCGTCGTCCGCTTCGTAAAATGGTGTTTAACGTACCAACACGACGCGAACTAACGATTGGCGAAAGTGCCATTGAGCATGGTTTAGCCATTGCTGCAGGTAGTAAGCTGTGTAAAGACGTGGCTAATATGCCACCAAATATTTGTAATCCAGTGTACTTAGGCGAGCAAGCACAAGAGTTGGCAACTAATTTTGACAACATCACTGTTGATATTATTGGCGAAAAGCAAATGGCAGAACTAGGTATGAATTCTTACCTAGCTGTTGGCCGAGGTAGTGATAACGAATCGATTATGTCGATTATTAACTACAAAGGCGCCGCTGACGACCAAGCCCCTATTGTACTTGTTGGTAAAGGCTTAACGTTTGACTCAGGCGGTATTTCATTAAAACCAGGCGAAGGCATGGACGAAATGAAATACGACATGGGCGGCGCTGCAGGTGTTATTGGCGCAATGCGTGCACTTGCACAAATGCAATTGCCAATTAACGTTATTGGTGTTTTAGCTGGCTGTGAAAATATGCCTGGCTCAAACGCGTATCGCCCGGGTGATATTTTAACAACAATGTCGGGGCAAACAGTTGAAGTGTTAAACACCGACGCTGAAGGTCGTTTAGTATTGTGCGACGCACTAACGTACGTTGAACGCTTTAATCCAGATACCGTTATTGACGTAGCAACACTTACTGGCGCTTGTATTGTAGCCCTTGGCGCGCATGCGACTGGTTTACTATCAAACCATAACCCACTTGCACACGATTTATTAAAAGCGTCTGAGCAAAGTGGCGACCGTGCATGGCAGTTACCGTTATGGGATGACTATCAAGATCAGCTAGAAAGCCCATTTGCTGACTTTACAAACTTAGGTGGACGCTCTGCGGGTACTATTACTGCGGCATGTTTCTTGTCTAAATTTACTAAAAAGTATCATTGGGCGCATTTAGATGTTGCCGGTACAGCGTGGCGCAGTGGCGCTAAAAAAGGCGCAACGGGTCGTCCTGTACCAATGCTTACTCAGTATTTATTAAATAGAGCTGGCGTAAGTGAAGCCGCTCAAGATTAAACACACTGTTTAGCTACTTATAAGGCGCCATTTGGCGCCTTATTTATTTGTGTATTAATTGAAGCAAACCCCGTTATATGGCAAAATCTGCCTCTTAATTTATGTATATCAATTTGGTATACATTCAATGTCATGGGAAACCCCGATACAATGAACATGAACGCTAAATTTTTCGTTCTAAAGCAACAAGATGAGTCTAAAGCGAAGGCTGACGATCATTTTGCTTTGGCTGCTCAAATTGCGGCCGATCAGTATCGAAATGGGCAGCGTGTGTTTATTTGTGTTAACGATAACGAAGCAGCCTGTGCCATTGATGAAATAATTTGGGCATTCGATCCAGATAGTTTTGTGCCACATAATTTACAAGGTGAAGGCCCTAAAGGCGGCGCACCTGTAGAAATTGGTATTACGCCACCTGTTGGCAATCGTAAAGTTTTAATTAACTTGGCTACTCAATTACCGGATTACATTCGTCGGTTTAACCAAGTTTTTGATTTTGTACCCGTAGAAGCAGCGGCTAAACAAGCAGCCCGCGAGCGTTTTAAAAAGCTACGCCAACTCGGTGCCAATCTCACCACGCAAGATATTAATAGCTAGCCAATCAGGCAAACTAACCAACTAATTTAAGTACTTATTTAAGGTTCTGTGTAATGGATAAAACCTACAATCCGCAAGATATTGAACAGTCTCTATATCAAGACTGGGAACAAAAAGGCTACTTTAAGCCATCTGGCAAAGGCGTACCATATTCAATTATGATCCCGCCGCCAAATGTCACTGGTAGCTTACACATGGGCCACGCCTTCCAAGATACAATAATGGATACCCTAACGCGTTTTAAACGTATGCAAGGTAACAACACATTATGGCAAGTAGGTACTGACCACGCAGGTATTGCAACGCAAATGTTAGTTGAGCGTAAACTGCATGCCGAAGAAGGCAAAACACGCCACGATTTAGGCCGCGAAGATTTTATTAATAAAATCTGGGAATGGAAAAAAGAATCGGGCGGCACTATTACCAAGCAGCTTCGTCGCCTTGGCGCATCGGTTGATTGGGATCGTGAACGCTTTACCATGGATGATGGTTTATCTGAAGCTGTTAAAGAAGTGTTTGTACGCCTTCACAAAGAAAACCTAATTTACCGTGGTAAACGCCTAGTAAACTGGGATCCTAAATTACACACGGCTATTTCTGATCTTGAAGTTGAAAACAAAGACAAAAAAGGCCACATGTGGAACTTACGTTACCCACTGGCTGATGGCGTTACAACGCAAGATGGAAAAGACTACATTGTAGTAGCAACTACCCGTCCAGAAACTATGCTTGGCGACTCAGGTGTTGCAGTAAACCCTGATGACGAACGCTACATAGATTTAATCGGTAAAGAGATTTTATTACCTATCGTTAATCGTCGTATTAAAATTGTTGCTGACGAACATGCCGATAAAGATAAAGGCACGGGCTGTGTAAAAATAACCCCAGCGCACGACTTTAATGATAACGAAGTGGGCAAGCGTCATCAAATGCCGATGATCAACATTTTCGATAAAGACGCAGCTATTCTTACCCAAGGTGAAACATACACCTTTGACGGTAAAGAGCTTGAGTTTGATGCGCCAATTCCTGAGCGCTTGCGCGGGCTTGATCGTTTTGCAGCGCGTAAAGCAATTGTGGCAGAATTTGAAGAACTTGGCTTACTTGAAAAAATTGAAGACCATGGTTTAACCGTTCCTTATGGCGACCGCTCTGGTGTGGTAATTGAGCCACTACTTACCGACCAATGGTATGTACGTGTTGCACCACTTGCAGAACCTGCAAAAGACGCAGTTAAAAACGGCGACATTCAATTTGTGCCTAAGCAATACGAAAACATGTATTTTTCGTGGATGAACGACGTACAAGATTGGTGTATTTCACGCCAGCTTTGGTGGGGTCACCGCATCCCAGCTTGGTACGACAATGAAGGCAACGTATTTGTTGGTCGCGACGAAGCTGAAGTACGCCGTGAAAACAACATTGCAGATAGCGTAACGCTTAGCCAAGACGAAGACGTACTTGATACGTGGTTCTCATCAGCGCTTTGGACGTTCTCAACGCAAGGTTGGCCTGAAAATACCGATGATTTAAAAACCTTCCACCCGTCTGACGTGTTGGTAACGGGGTTTGATATTATTTTCTTCTGGGTTGCGCGCATGATTATGATGACGCTGCACTTTGTAAAAGACGAAAATGGCAAACCACAAGTGCCGTTTAAAACCGTGTATGTAACCGGCTTAATACGTGATGACAACGGCGATAAAATGTCTAAGTCAAAAGGTAACGTACTTGACCCACTAGACATGATTGACGGCATTGAGCTTGAAGACCTAGTACAAAAGCGTACTGGCAACATGATGCAGCCAAAACTTGCCGCTAAAATCGAAAAAGATACGCGTAAAGTATTTGCTGGCGGTATTGAAGCACACGGTACAGACGCCCTTCGCTTTACCCTTGCGGCAATGGCATCAACCGGTCGTGATATAAACTGGGATATGAACCGCCTTGAAGGTTACCGTAACTTCTGTAATAAATTATGGAACGCGAGCCGTTACGTACTAATGAACACAGAAGAGCTAGATTGTGGTTTTACTGGGCTAGGAAGTAATGTAGATACTGTATTAACAGATAAAGAGTTCTCATTAGCTGACCGTTGGATTTTAGGTCAATATGAAGCAACAGTTAAAACCTACACAGAACACCTAGATAACTACCGCTTTGACTTAGCTGCTAACACGCTTTACGAATTCACATGGAACCAATTTTGTGATTGGTACTTAGAACTAACTAAGCCAGTACTGTTTAAAGGTAATGAAGCGCAGCAACGTGGTACACGCCATACGCTAATAACGGTACTTGAAAGTTTACTGCGTTTAATGCATCCAATGATGCCATACATCACTGAAACTATTTGGCAACGTGTTGCACCACTTGCAGGCCTTGAAACAGAGAACACCAGTATTATGGTTCAGCCGTTCCCTGTATACAACGAAGCAAGCGTTGATGCTAAAGCAATGGAAGATTTAGAGTGGGTTAAACAATTCATTTTATCTATTCGTAATATTCGTGGTGAAATGGATATTAGTCCAAGTAAACCGCTTAGCGTATTACTTGCTAATGCATCAAGTGACGACATGCGCCGTATTGAAGAAAACAAATCATTTTTAGCATCACTTGCAAAAATTGAAGAGTTTACAATGCTTGAAAACAAAGACGATGCACCAGCATGTGCAACGTCTTATGTTGGCAACCTTGAGATCATGATCCCAATGGCGGGCTTAATTGATGTGGAAGCCGAGCTTTCGCGTATTAATAAGCAACTCGAAAAAGCAGAAAAAGGCCTAGCACAAGTACAAAACAAACTTGCTAACGAAAAGTTTGTAAACAACGCACCTGAAGCGGTACTTGCTAAAGAAAATGCAAAACTGGCTGAATTTAGCGATGCTAAAACTAAGCTACTTGAGCAAAAAACTAAAATAGAAAGCTTATAATTTTA
>NZ_WTKW01000003.1:0-35730 GCF_011378745.1 Pseudoalteromonas sp. Z1A6 | reverse complement strand
AGAATCTCGCGCATTTATAGTTTCTCTTGGTTATTTATGTTTTTACTACGATCATTTATTTACTTACTGTGTCTAGCGGGTGTTGCCTCATTGATTCAACTTGAAGGATTTGAGTTGCAGCAAAACGCACTTTACAGTGAAGAAACGCTCACTGAACATATGCAAGATGCTTTAACTTTTTTAAGCTGTATTTTGTTTTTCTATGCTTCACGAATTAACTTTCAACTCAAAATACCGGCGGTATTGCTTTCAGCATTAACGGCCATGATGTTTGTGAGAGAGTTTGATACTTCTCTAGACTTATACCTATTTGATGGTGCTTGGCAAAGTATCGTCTATTCTATTTTGGCTGGCGTGTTTGTTTATTTAATAACAAAGAGAGGGAGTATTTTTAACGCTTTAAAAGCCTATAGCCTCACTCCTAGTTATGGTATTTGCTTATCAGGCATGGTTACTTTACTCGCATTTTCGCGAATGATGGGCAAAGGTGCATTTTGGCATTCAGTAATGGGCGATGACTATGTACGCGTAGTGAAAAACATTGTTGAAGAAGGAATAGAAACGCTTGGCTATACTTTAATTTTTATTTCAGCCATTGAGCTTGTACTCATATGCCGAAAAAGAATGGCTAAAAATCACAAGCATTGCACTGATGAAGTAACTCAATAGCGTAGCTCCATTTTTATTGGTTACTTTTTTTGCACTAAATTTGCTAATTGGTTTAATAAATCAATATACTGAGCCTGTTTTTATCAACTCGCGTTTAATTGGATATTATGACTAAAGATATATTGCTGCATCCGTTTCTTCTTTCAATTGTAATGATCACAATTGCATTTGTACTAAAAGTACTTGTTGATAAGCTCGCTAAAAATCGCGCAGAAAAAAAAGAAAAAGATATTCGTTACATCGCACACAATATTAAGCACTTTATTAATTTTGTAATGATGATATCGCTGCTATTTGTGTGGTCTACCGAAATTCAAAACTTTGCACTTTCTATTGCTGCTTTTGCTGTGGCGATTGTACTTGCAACGCGTGAGTTTATTCAGTGTGTTATAGGCTTTTTTTACCTAGTAACAACTCGCCCATTTAGAGTAGGTGACTGGATACAAGTGGGTGATTACTTTGGTGAAGTAGCTGAAACGGATTGGATAAAAACAACCATGCATGAAATTGATATACATACTTATCAATTTTCAAGAAAAACCATATATATTCCTAATAATAAGCTAATTACCAGCTCTATTAAAAACTTAAACTTTGTAAAACGCTTTGTTACACATCATTTTATTATTGTCCGTCGAGAGAGCTTTAACCCGTATCCTATTCACGACACATTGAATGAGCAAGCTAAGCTGTACTGCGAAGAGTTTCAAGAAGTAGCAAGCCGTTATAATTCGATGATTGAGCGCAAACTTGATGCAAAAATCTCTGGTCCAGAGCCGGTAATTCACTTTGGTACAACTGATTTAGGTGAGTTTAAAGCAAGCTTTACCTTGTTTTGCCCGACAGAAAAGGCGCTTGAAATAGAGCATAAATTAACAGAGTGCTTTTTTGCGTTATGGTATGCAGAGGCTGAAAAAAATAAAGTGGATGAAGGCGAGGTATAAACCCCACCTTCATTAAAAAAAAAGCGCGAACTTACTTCGCGCTTGGCAATATTTAAGCTGTGCCGCCAACCGTTAATTTATCAATTTTAAGGCTTGGTTGGCCTACGCCTACTGGTACGCTTTGACCATCTTTACCACAAACACCCACACCTTTATCAAGGGCAAGGTCGTTTCCAACCATAGATATTTGCTGCATTACTTCTGGGCCGTTACCAATAAGCGTTGCGCCTTTAATTGGTTGAGTAATTTTACCATTTTCAATTAAGTACGCTTCTGATGCACTAAATACAAACTTACCTGAGGTAATATCAACTTGTCCGCCGCCAAAGTTAGGCGCGAATACCCCTTTTTTAACACTACTGATAATATCGGCTTGGCTGTGCTCTCCGCCTAACATGTAGGTGTTAGTCATGCGAGGCATTGGTAAGTGTGCATAAGACTCACGACGTGCGTTACCAGTAGGACTTACCCCCATTAAACGCGCGTTTAGCTTATCTTGCATATAGCCTTTTAAAATACCGTTTTCGATGAGTACGTTGTAAGCGGCTGGCGTACCTTCATCATCCACATTTAGTGAACCACGGCGATCGGCCATTGTGCCATCATCAACAACAGTACATAGCTCAGACGCTACTTTTTGGCCAACCTTACCGCTAAACGCAGACGCGCCTTTGCGGTTAAAGTCGCCTTCAAGCCCATGCCCTACCGCTTCGTGTAAAAGTACACCTGGCCAACCGTTACCAAGTACTACTTCCATAGTACCTGCAGGGGCATCAATAGCCTCAAGATTCACTTTAGCTTGGCGTACTGCTTCCTCTGCAAATTCCATCCAACGCGGTTTACCGTCAACAAGTTCTTTAAAGTAACCATAATCTAAACGTGCACCACCACCTGCGCCACCGCGTTCACGGCGACCATTTTTTTCAAGCAGTACTGAGCAGTTTAAACGAATAAGCGGGCGAATATCGGTGGCAAACGTACCATCACTTGCTGCGATTAATACTTCTTCGTATACAGCCGACATTGAACTAATTACTTGCTCTGCATCGGGTGCTAGTTCACGAATATAGTTTTCAAGTTCGCGTAATAAACTCACCTTGTCGGTATCGCTCATACTCGAAATTGGTTGATGTGGTGCAAACTGCTCTTTAGCTTTAACATCACTAAATACTTTAATCGCTCTATCTTCGCCAGCATCTGCAATGCTACGAGCCGCTGTAGCCGCTTTATTTAGCGCTTCAAGATTTATTGCATCAGAGTAAGAAAATCCTGTTTTTTCGCCGCTTACAGCACGTACACCAACGCCACGTTCAACGTTATAAGAGCCTTCTTTAACTAAGCCGTCTTCAAGCACCCATGATTCGTGGTGGCTTGATTGAAAATATAAATCGGCGTAATCCACTTTATGCTGATGTATGTAAGCGAGCGTTTTTTCGAGCTCTTCTCTATTTAGCTGGCTGTCGTGTAGTAAATGCTGTTCAACCGAATTCATAATAAATGCTCTCTAAATCGTTGATGAGACTGCACGGGCATATCTCGTCTAATTTTTTGTAACTGGTCTAAATCTGCGTTGCAGCTTATAAAACCGGTGCCTGTTGGCAATTCACTCAGGATACTTCCCCAAGGCGAAATAATAATACTGTGGCCATATGTTTGTCGGCCATTTTCATGTGTACCGTACTGAGCTGCTGCAACTACATAACATTGTGTTTCTATTGCGCGAGCTGCTAATAATGGCTGCCAATGCGCTTGTCCTGTGACGACTGTAAATGCACTTGGTACTAAAATAATATCGGCGCCTTGGCGTACTAGTTCGTTGAATAAGCCACTAAAGCGCAGATCATAACATACTGTTAAGCCTATTTTACCAAAGGGAGAATCAACAACAACCACATCGCTACCTGCTTGGGTAAAATCTGACTCTCGGTAGCTACCGGTTTTGTCATCTACGTTTACATCAAATAAATGTATTTTGTTATACGTTGCAACCAGCTCGCCTTGATTATTATATAAGTGCGATGCTGCATAATATTTATGTTCGTTAAATGGCTCAGGCATTGTCCCTGCATTTAACCAAATATTATGGTGTTGGCACAATTCACTAAGTTGTAGTTTGTATCGCTCAACTTGCTTAGCAACACGTAACGTATCGTTACCACTTTTACTAAACACTAAAAAAGCCTCAGGCAAACAAACAAGTAATGGTCTTGTTGCGGGGAGTGTTTTAAGTGCACGCTTTAAGCTTGCTATGTTGTCATCAGGGTTTAGCCCTGAACACATTTGCAGGGCAACTATTGTGGGAGTGCTTAGTATTTCAGTTTTGTTCATTGCGTTACTGTTACTTGTGCATCTTTAAGTTTTAAATCGACTGATGCTTGTGGCTGATTTTGCGCAGCTTGAGGAAGCGTAACTTCACGACTTTTTCTGTCGAGTTCTTGAACAATAGGATCGTTCATTTTACCCGTTACTTTAAAGTTGATCTCTGAGATGACGCGCGCAGAATGAATAACTTTATCAATTGCTAAGGCAGCAAGCCCTGTTACTGGGTTTACCATCCATGCAACTATAACCGGAATACTCGAGGTTACCTGCGGCGCAACAGCAAGGTCATAATCTATATCAAGCGTGTTTAAATTTGCATAACCTTTAATGGTTAAATCGGCAGGTACGCCGTCCATTTTGGTATCTTTAGTGTAAGCGATACCATTTTCTAACTGCATAGTGCCTTGCATGCTGTTATAAAAAAAGCCCTTTGAAAATACATCTCTAAAATCAAGTTTCAGCTTGCGTACTAATGAATCAAGGCTCAGTAACGAAAATACGCGTGCCCCGCCATCGCTAACTTCAGTTAAGTGACCTTCTCCTAAATCCCAAGCTATCTCGCCACTTAAACTTTTCACATCAAAATTATAAGGGGCTGCTTGCCAAGTAAGATCATAATTTAGATCGGCTTTTGAGTCTTTAATCGCGGAGGTTATATCAAACTCACCAAACAATGCGCCTATGTCATCACTTTTAAGCTCGCCACTTAGCGTTGTTAATCCATTTTGCCACTGCCCTTTAGTGCGCAGCACATGATCGCCTTTATCGACTACAAGTTCTGATATTGATAAACGCTCTCCATCACCTAATAATGACGCACTCACTTTATCAAGTTGGTAGCGGTCAATTTTGCAATCACTACATTCAAACTCAATAGCAGGTATTTTAGTAAGCCAGCTCAAGTCTTTCTCAGGAAGTACATCTGTTATTTCAAGTGCTTGCTCATTGTGCGGTGCAAAATTAAGCCTTAAGTAATCGGCATTAATTCGTATGGGCTGGCTAGGCTGTGATGTAGGGATAAAAACCCCAGCTCTAAGTTCTTTAGCATTTAGCTTTAGGTATAAATCGTCTTTTGATGGTGCTAAACGCATTTCAAAATCATTAAAAATGATGTTACTCGCATCAAGTAAACCTATATTTGCGACCACCTCATTAAGCGGTGGCATAATCCCTTTTGATTCTTGATCTGGGTTTGCTTTACCAGCATTAATTATTTGATCAATCAGATCAAACCAAGGCACTAGTTCACTCTGTTCAAGATTTATATTTACGCTTAAGTCTTTTTGGTTTAATCCTAAATCTTGTTTTCCGAGCACAAAATGGACATTACTAAACTGTGATTTTCCATTTTCTAAAATAGCATTAAAGTAAAACAGTTGATTAGCGTTTGCTGTAATGAGATTAGAAATATCATCACCTTGTACTACCGCATCAAGCGCCCACATTTGTTCGCTATTTTTATTATAAGGTGCGGGTAAGTTACTCGTTAAGCCAAGTAGTTCTGAGTTTACCTGTGCACGGTAATTAAAGCCTTGCTCGGTAAAATTAAGTACTAAGCCAATATCAACATCACTTTGCCCGCTTAAATAATTTTTTAATATACCTTTCCCACTATCTATTAGTGTATCGGCGTCAATTTTGGCGTTTATATCTATGTTTGCTTGGTAATTTTTTTCATCACTTTTACTGCTGTAATTAATAGTTAGCGGCATGCCCAACCATTTCGCAGTCGCATTTTTAAGTGTGATATTGTCGTTTTTAAAATTAAGCTCGCCAGTTAAGTTTTTAAGCTCAATCCCTGGCGTTGCTATAAATACTGGCAAGTCATTTAAATTAACCTTGCCGCTAACACTGGCCCCGCCTTTAAACTTTGAGCCTACTAAAAGCTCAATACTGGCATCGGCTTCGCCTTTGCCCTGCACAACTTTAAAAATTTCAGCAAGAGGTTTGGCAATAGGTGTCGCTGCAAAAAAGTCATGTAACTTTTCCATTTGTGCTTTTTTATCAATTTGCACAATAAGTTCATCAGCATGCATTAAATCTGCAATGCTTACCTGTACACTATTACCAATATCTAAATTAACCAACTTACCTTGCTGGCTATATATGTCCATACGCTCATTATCAAAATGTAGCTGTACGTCGGCATTGGTGACCAAAGGCCAATCAGGATCAAACTCATAGGTTGCGTTATCTATTTGCGCTAATACACCAAACTGGCCACTACCATCGGTGAATGGAAAACCAGATAAAGGTCCTGCAAATAAGACTTGTGCTTTAGATACTTCTCCGCCTTTAATTGCACCATTTAAATAGCTAACGAGCTCAGGGCTCATAGCTTTTAATGGGAAGTAATGACCTGCAATTTTGGCATCTGGGGCGAAGGCTTCAGCGTAAAGATCTAATCGAGGATCATCTGTTAGACTAATTTGTAATTCTGCAGCAACAGTAACTTCATTATTATCAAACCATATATTGTCACTACTTATATGCCAGCCATCATCTCGCTTAGCTAAATCTAGCTCTACATTTAGCTGATTATAATTTATGTCGTTGCTAAAGCTTTCGCCTGTAACTAATGTGCCATTTTCGCCAAATAAATTTATTCGACCACTACTTTGATTAAGTAAACCATTTACTCTAAGTCCTTGTGCTGCAGGTACCGACCTTAATTCTTGCCAGCCAATATTGTCAGCCTCAAACCATAATTGCCATTGCTGTGCATTAGAGAAATTTAAATAAGCTTGATCTATTTGCCCACTAGGTTGGCGCTCTAAAAATGGTTCAAGTGCATTAAAATTACTTAGCCCTGCTAGGTTACTCAGTAATTCAAAATCAACTTGATGGAGCCACACTTCATTTTTCGCCCCTAGTTGAGCTTCAAACTCTAAACTTGGCCATGCTTTATCATTACTATTAAATGTTAAACCTGTGCTTTTTAAGTGCCAGCTATTTTGATCTGGGTATAAGTGAAAGCCACCTTCACTCAAACTAACTTGTTGGCTTTGCTCTTCTCGCTGCCAACGCACAAAGCTTGGTAGCCACTGCATTTTTATATCGCTTACAAAACCTTTATCTAGTTTTAGCCACGCTTGTAAATTAATATCGCTATGCAGTTGTTGCTTTTGCGTATTTATATATTGCGCTAACCAGTTAGATACATCGACTTTGTTAGCCTGCACATAAATGTCGCCCGCAACTTGCTCTAGGGTATCGCCAGTAAGTGCTATGCGCGCATCAAAATCACCGACCGAAATACCCGGCAATGCTAAGCTCCCACTACCAAGATGCTGCTCATCTTCATTTTGCCAAACAATATTTTTGAGGAGTAACTTACGCTCTTTACCGTCTTCTAGAACAAAGTTAATACTGGAATTTTCTATTGCAAAATGACCCGTTTTACCCAAAAACAGTTCTTCAATTAGCTCTTTTTGCTCAAAAGAGACTTCGTCGTTGTCACCGGTTTTAAATAAGTTGGTAATATTTACACTGGTATGAAAACCATTAATAACAAAATAATTAGATCTAAGTTGCAGCGCTTTTAAGCTTTCCCATAAGTTTAGCTCTAAGCTGGTTTTAGCAATGGTGAGTGATATTGGTGCAGTTTCGTTATCTTTAAACGATAAATTCTCTAATACTAATGCAGGACCACTGCCCTGCCAACTAGCTGATATTTCACCTATAGATAAGCTTATTTCAAACTTTTCGTGTAAATAGCTTTCTATATTCCCTTTGTATTCGTTTGCATACGGAAGGGTATATTTTAAAATTGAAACAATAACGGCCAGTAATACCAAAATTATGGCGCAGGTCTGCCATAATTTTCTAAAACAAAAAAAACAGACCGCTTTTGCTTTCATTACATCATTACCACATCAAACTGTTCTTGGCTGTATAAGCTCTCTGTTTGAATATTGACTTGCTTACCAATAAATAGTTCAAGCTCGGCAAGGTTATGATACTCGTCGTTTAGTAAGGCTTCACTTACAGCTGGCGCTGCATATACCATAAACTTATCGGCAGCGTATGCTCGATTAACGCGTACTATTTCACGCAGTATTTCGTAGCACACTGTTTCAACTGTTTTTTGCGATCCACGACCAGAACACGCCGGGCATACATCACATAAAATATGTTCTAAGCTTTCGCGTGTACGTTTACGCGTCATTTCAACAAGCCCAAGTGCTGAAAGCCCATTGATATTTGTTTTAGTGCGATCTTTTGCGAGTGCTGATTCAAGTGAATGTAATACTCGGCGCTTATGATCCTCACTTACCATATCTATAAAGTCGATAATGATAATACCGCCTAAATTACGCAGCCTAAGCTGGCGAGCAATTGCAGAGGTTGCTTCTACGTTGGTATTAAAAATTGTTTCTTCTAAATTACGATGTCCCACAAATGCACCAGTATTAACATCAACAGTCGTCATTGCTTCAGTTTGGTCAATAATTATATAACCGCCCGATTTTAAGGTAACTTTGCGATGTAGTGCTTTTTGAATTTCGTTTTCAACGTCAAACAAATCAAATATAGGTCGCTCACCAGGATAGTACTCAAGTACTTGAGAAAGCTGTGGGACAAACTCTTCTGTAAATAACTTTAGTTCTTCATGAGTAAGTTTAGAGTCAACGCGAATGCGCTCCATGTCTTCACCTACGTAGTCACGTAGGGTTCTAAAGGCAAGCGTTAAATCTTCGTGTAGGATACTGGCTTTACTGGTTTTTTTGCGACGAGCTGTAATTTTTTCCCACAGTTTTCTTAAAAAACCGGCATCGTGTCGTAATTCTGCTTCGCTAGCGCCTTCGGCTGCTGTACGTACAATAAAGCTGCCATTTTCATCGCCATATTCTGCGACTATTTTTTTAAGGCGTGAGCGCTCTTCTTCAGTTTCAATACGCTGACTAACCCCTACATGGGTCGCATCTGGCATAAACACTAAATAGCGAGAAGGAATAGTTATATCTGTGGTGAGTCTTGCGCCTTTAGTGCCTAGCGGATCTTTTACCACTTGCACCATAATGTATTGGCCTTGACGAACTAACTCTCTAATGTCTTGTACTTTTTTTATTGGTACGTCGTCTACGCCTTCAACAATAGAGGCACTATTTACAATATCGGATGCATGTAAAAATGCCGCTTTTTCAAGGCCGATATCAACAAAAGCAGCCTGCATACCCGGAAGTACACGGCTTATTTTTCCTAGGTAAATATTGCCTACAATACCTAGATTACCAATTCGCTCTAGCTGTATTTCTTGCAGTACACCGTTTTCTATTAGGGCAACACGGCTTTCGCTCGGTGTGACATTGATCAGTAATTCTGTACTCATGTTACCTTCTTAAGAATGTTTTTAATAATTGTTCGGTTTCATATAAAGGTAAGCCTACAACGGAGAAATAGCTACCCGCAATATGAGTTACAAAGCGACCACCTAAACCTTGGATACCATATCCGCCGGCTTTATCTTGTGGCTCACCTGTCTCCCAGTAGGCATTAATTTCTTCATCTGTTAAGGTTTTAAAAGTAACGTCAGTACTTACAACGCAGCTAATTACATCATTTTGCGTCGCAAATGCTACAGCGGTAAGTACTTGATGTGTGTTACCTGACAGGCGTTTTAATGTATTTGTAAAATCGTTTTTATCGCGTGGTTTACCCAGTGATTCGTTATCGATAACAACCACGGTATCACTACCAAGTACGGGACGATCTGTATACCCAAGCTCTACACCGCTTTGGGCTTTCAAGCGAGCTAAACGCTCAACAAGTGCTCTAGGTTGCTCGTTTGGAAGTGGGCTTTCATCTGCATCAACACTAAATTGTGTAAATTCGACACCTAATTGGCTTAATAACTCTTTACGACGGGGAGAGGCTGATGCCAAATATACTGCGGTAGTCATTACCTGATCCTAAAATGTCTGCGATATTTACGAAGTAGTAAAAACACCCAAAACCAACTAACCATTCCGGTTGCTACTGGCCATAAATACTGTGGATTAAAGTAAACCCCTAACAAAAAGTGATTTAGCCAAAACTGCATTAAATGATACAGCGTTAAAAACAAACCAATTAATAAGCTTTGTTGCCAAAGCGAAAAGTTACGAATTTTTTGAAAGTTGCTCGCGGTTACAAATATACATATTGAAAATGTAAGCGAATTTACACCTAGCGGTGAGCCAGATGCTAAATCTATTAATAAACCAACAACCCAAGCAGTACCAATATTTAAACGATGCGGTACTGCCAACGACCAATACATAAGTACAAGTAAAACCCAGTCAGGTCTAAATGGTTCAAACGAAAAAGGGAGCGGCATTAATGCCATTATTAACGCAAAAAAGATGCTTAGCGCAATTAACAATGAATAACGGTTAATCATCGCTGATTTGCTCCTGTTGATTACGCCATAAAATAACCAGCAAACGAATGCGATCTAATTGCGCAATAGGTTCTGCAAAAACTTGTGCAAACGGGCGGCCTTCATCACGATTTATTTCGGTTACTACAGCCACCGGGTATCCCTCTGGGAATGTGCCACCTAATCCTGATGTAACAAGTACATCGCCAATTCGCACATCTAAGCTGTGCGGAACGTGAGAGAGCTTAACGACGTTAATTTTACCTATGCCCTCAACAACCGTTCGTACATCGTTACGCAGTATACGCACAGGTGTGGCATGCGTAGTGTCGGTCATGAGTAATACGCGTGACGTAGTTGACCCTACTTTAGTTAATTGCCCTACTACACCCATCTCATCAATTACGGCTTGGCTTTCACTAAGTCCATCGGTGGTACCACGATTTATAACAACTTGATGGCTATACGGGTTTGAATGCACAGAAAGTACTTGAGCAATAATTTTACGATTTGATTGCTTTGCAGATGAGCCTAATAAGGCGCGTAGTTTTTGGTTTTCTCTGGCTAGAAATTGATACTGCTGAAGTTGCTCGCTTTGTAGCATTTGCTTTTTTTTCAGCGCTTCGTTTTCAGTAAGAAGTTGCTCGCGCGTATGCAGGCTTTTAGCACTTAAGCTAAATAATTCGTAGGGTAAATTAGCAACATAAATTAGTGGGCTAACTAAGGTATTGAGGCTGGTACGAACAACAGTACCACCTTGCGTATATCTGTCTCCAACAATGAGTACGATACTCAAAAGCACTGCGACAAAAAGTCGCAGTTGCAAAGAGACTGTGCGTCCAAACATTAATTTCATTAGTCGTAACTAAAAACGTCACCACCATGAACATCGATCATTTCAAGTGCTTTACCACCACCACGTGCAACACATGTAAGTGGATCATCAGCAACAACAACCGGAATACCCGTTTCTTCCATTAATAAACGGTCTAAATCTTTTAACAATGCACCACCGCCAGTAAGTACCATACCGTGTGCAGAAATATCTGATGCCAGCTCTGGTGGTGATTGCTCAAGCGCAACCATTACTGCACTCACAATACCCATTAATGGCTCTTGTAGAGCTTCTAGGATTTCGTGCGAGTTAAGTGTGAATGAACGCGGAACACCTTCAGCAAGGTTACGACCGCGCACTTCAATTTCGATTGGCTCATCAGTTTTAAACGCAGAGCCAATTTGATGCTTAATATTTTCAGCTGTCGCTTCACCAATTAAGCTACCAAAGTTACGGCGTACATAATTAATGATAGCTTCGTCAAACTTATCACCACCAATACGAACAGATGATGAGTAAACAACGCCGTTAAGTGAAATAATAGCAACTTCAGTTGTACCACCACCAATATCAACAACCATAGAACCTGTTGCTTCTGATACTGGTAAGCCTGCGCCAATAGCTGCTGCCATTGGTTCTTCAATTAAGTAAACTTCACGAGCACCTGCACCCATTGCAGATTCACGTATTGCACGTTTTTCTACTTGAGTAGCACCACACGGTACACAAATTAGTACACGCGGACTTGGACGCATAAAGTTATTGTTATGCACTTGTTTAATGAAGTGTTGTAACATTTTTTCTGTTACAAAAAAGTCAGCAATAACACCGTCTTTCATTGGACGAATCGCTTTTATATTACCCGGTGTACGACCTAACATAAGCTTTGCTTCTGTACCTACAGATGCAACACTTTTAGGTCCACCAGCACGCTCTTGGCGGATAGCAACAACAGAAGGTTCATTTAATACAATGCCTTCGTCTTTTACATAAATTAGGGTATTGGCTGTACCCAAGTCGATCGATAGATCGTTAGAAAAAATACCACGGAGTTTTTTAAACATGAGGCTGGATGACCTTTGAAATACGTTCTTATATTAGCTGCCTCACTTTAACATGCTCAACTATATGAGCAATATAAAGCGCAGCGCCTTTGTGAATTTGTGAAAAAAGGAAGCAAAGCTTCCTTAATTGAGTTTTATCGTTCGCGAACTAAGCGAAAACCAATGTAGTTAGATCTAAAATCAGGCGCTAAAATTAAACGCGTAGATGCACGAGCAAGGCTTGGTGCAAAGTTCCACGCTCCGCCTCTTACTGCTACATCAGACTCACCTGATTCTTTATCGGTCCATTCCCATACATTGCCTACGGTATCGTATAATCCAAATGCATTTGGAGAAAAAGAACCTACTGGTGATGCACGTCTGTTTGACCATTCACTACCACACCAACCACAGTTAGCTAGGTTTTTACCAATTTCGTTACCCCAAGGGTATTCTGTTTCAGTTCCTGCGCGTGCTGCGTATTCCCACTCAACTTCGTTAGGTAAACGAAATTGCTGTCCTGTTTGACCAGATAACCACTCAGCATAAGCTTTTGCATCGTTATAAGTTAAACATACAGCAGGAAAGTCACTGCCTTGCTCAAAACCAGGATTACGCCAATTTAAATTTGCTTCCCATACTGGTTCGCCATTTAAATAATACGCACACCCTTTATTTTTTTCCGCTTGAGTTTTATAACCTGTATTTGCTACAAACTTTTCGTAGGCACCCACAGTTACTTCTTTACTTTGCATAGCGAAAGAATTTGCTATTACTTTTTCAATTACTGGACGTTCATTAGCTAAACCATTGCCGTTAATATCGCCCATTTTAAATTTGCCTGCAGGAATAACGACAACCGGCGTTTCAACGTTTGCATTTAATACATTAACGTTTTCACTAACCTGGCGTGTTGTTACTTCTGGTTGCTCTCGAGTATAGGTCGGTGCAGCAATCGACTTAGGCTTTTTTACTAAATTTGCATTAATTGTTTGCGCTTTATTCAAATCAACACGTGCTTGATAAGGTTTATAACCAAGTTTACGTATTTCAATGTTATGAATGCCCGGCGGTAAACGTGTAATCAAGCGTGTTGAGCCAAAGCTTACACCATCGATAAACACTTCATCGTCGTATACGTTTGATCGTAATGTTAGCTCTACTGATTGATCCTTCTTCTTATTAAGGATAGAAGGGTAATCTTTTTTCACCGATGCAGGTTTAACTGAATAATCACGTACTGGCTGCTCATTTAAACGAGAAACCGACACCGTGTTGCTATTATCCGCGCTATTACTGAATGTTAACTGACTATCGGTAAATGTATTGTTATACGCTGGTTGATAAGCAGCCGTAAGTGGCGTGCCGTACTCAGAACAATAGCGGTTATCTATGCTTAATAAGCTACATAAACGGCTGCTATTAACTTCGCCGCGCATAGTTACGCTTAAGTTAACGTTGTAATTACCTTGGCCGCTAAATGCACTGTTAACTACATGGCTACTTAATATTTGTACTTGAGCGCCCGCCAAATTACGTTTTGGCTCAACAATGCGCTCTTCTGTTAGATTTGCAAAAATTTGATCAACAAAGCGTTTAGTTGCTTTTTGTAGACCCATTTGCTGACCGCGTTGCTCACATGCTGCTAGCGTTTCTGTTCGCTTACAGTTAATAGTGTGGTTAACCTCAAGCGTACCTTCACGTGTAAACTCGTTACGTAAACGCTCTACGCGGGCTGTAGTTAACTGCTCTTTTAAACTTTCTAATGTATTTAAAAGCGTATGCTTAGCAACACGAATTTGTTCTATATCTTTACGGTGGGATGCAATTGCCGCCAACTGCATAGAAATGTCATCTTTATTTTGCTTATGATCAATCACCGCTTTTTGATAGCGTGATTGAGCCGCACTAATATTAATAGTGGGATCGTCAATTAAACGACGGTACATTTCGTTCATCGCATCGAGCGCTTGGTTTTTTTCTTTATCTAGCTCTGTAGAACGAGAACGAAGTAGCTCTAATTGATTTTGTAACTGACTTTCTTCTTTAAGATGTTTTTCAAGTATTCTTGTCGAGTTATCGTATTCTGTCTGTTTAACACTAATCTCTGAGTCAATTCCAGTCACTGTAGCTGTGTCTTGTGCAAATGCACTACTAGCTAACAAACTAGCTGAAATTAACAGAGATAAAGGAGTAATTCGCATATATTCCAGTCCCAAAAAGCGGCAATTATTTGGTCGTTATTATTTTTTATAATTAAAGCCTTATGCTATGTACTTGCAGCACAAAACACAAGCTTTGTTCAATTATTATATTAGTTTACAACTATTCGCGTGTTTCACGCCAGTAAATAACCCGATCATTTCCTCTAAAGCGTCCAAATTGTAAAATAGTACGAGGATCAAGCTGTGTTCCATCGCCCTGCCAATCCCACTTTAACCAATCATAAGTATTATATTCTAAGGTAAATTCACCCAAACCATTTGGCTGTGCATAAATACCGTTATCTGGCGGATATACTCCCGCTTCTAGCTGGCCAGATACACCAGTCCCATATTTATAGGTTAATTGTGGGCTGCTAGGTGATATTTGAGTAATTTGGGTATGATCAAATACACTACAGTTATCTTCAGCGTTATTTACAAATCCACTGCCGTTGTAATACTGAGCCTGCATAGGAATAAGTAAAGGGTCGAGATCGGAGCCTGCGTTATTGCCAAGGACTAAACGTCCAAACCTAAACTCTATTGGCAATGCATTTAGTCGTACGCTATTACAACCACCCGAGCATGCTGTTTGTGTATTAGGTTTATCATTTGCATCAATAAGTGTTGCTCCTTCTATGTCAGAAAGCGTTGCCATTAAGCTCACCATAGCGAACGGTCCGTCTGCTTGCCCTACACCTAATCTTTTAAGTGTCGTGTTGAGTTGGCTCATTTGCCATTGGCCGTCGCTTATATCTCCCCAGTTGTTATTTCCTAGGTTTACTAAGCGGCTAGTAAAATTAGTTGCAGGTACATAGTTACCTACTTCATTATTTTCGGCATTAACGTCTACACTCGATTTATCAAAGCCCTCTTTATAATTAGCCATTAGCTCACCATTTTGATTTTGTGCTTGTACTGTAAAGCCAAGTTCAAAAGGTTGATCAAGATAAGTTAAATTACTGCCGTATTGCGTGCATTGCGCGGCGGCTTGAACCCCCACTACCTGAAACTGCGAAGGTGCAAAACGACCAACGTTATATAGCTCACCTTTTACATCTCCCGCACCAAAATAATCGGCATCTTGAAGGCCTGCTGTTAAATCAATTATGCCAACTTGGTCGTAATTATATTGCGATATAGATTCACTCAAACTACCTGTGTCATTAAAGGCAACAGTACTCATCGCTTCAAGCGTACCTTGAATGCCTGGCGTAGGCGCTTTAAGTAATGCCTCTACAATTGGTTGCTCTGTAATAAAATGCTTGGCAATGGTGTTATTTGTAATATTGCTGTAGTTGTCTGGGAAACCATCGTTGTTAGTGTCTTGCCCTGTTTGCCACTGCACCGCATTCATTTTTAAATCAAATGCTTCGCCCGTTAATCTAAATAAGCTCCCATTGGCATCTGCTGCATAACCATCACTTGCTACCTCCATGGCTAATCCAAATGGTTTTACGACATATTCATTTGAACTACCCGTTAAATTTACTGATAAGTTAGTTAGTGGGTCTAAAATTAAGTTGGTTTTTACGTTTAAACTCAACTTTCCTGCATCGGGATAATTTATAACAATCGGGGCTTTAGACTCACTATCAAAGTTTAGCGTGAACGATTTAGCTGCTTGCTCGACCGCAAAGGTATTATTGTTGTTACTAAGTGAAACCGTATCAGAGCAACTTGCACCAGCACTGCATGTATACGATAAATCTAAGCTTACATCGCCACCAGCGGGAAATGCAGCTTCGCATACGCCCGTAGTGGTATTTGTTTTTACCGCTTGAATAGATAGCGCTTTTGCATTAAATCCAGTATTTGAAGGCTTTGCTGATAACTGAGTAGGAATTGTAGTATTTCCATCTGTATCATTATTAAAAATAAATCCAGCATCAGAAAACGTAACTTTACAGCCACTCAAACCAACATTATTACCACCGATATAACAACGAAGAGGTGCAGAAGGATCAGCGGTGTTATATCCAAATGTAACACTGCCTGTGGTGCGTTTAGCAAATTCGACAACCGCTGATCCTGTAAAATTAATATTCTCCCCCGTAACCCAACTTTGCTGACCACTATTATCTGGAGAAAGGTTTAAACTAGACGGCTCAGCAAATAATAAGTCGCAGGCATCATTAGCGCAGGCTGTTAGTGTCATTTCTTTAGCTTCACACGTCAGACCTTTGTTATCGCTTATTGTTAAACGATAATGATCCAGTGTTTCTGGTGTATAAATACCACAAAAACCAGGGATACTTTCGGGTACTGGTAGGGCGTCAAACGTTGAGCTCCCTTCGGTAATAATTTGAGTAGCCGATGTAATTGATCCCTGATACGTTACATTTTGAGCGATTCTTACCTCACCAGTTGCAACAATATAGCCCGCAATATTTGCATCGGCTGCAATAGCAACCGCACCATCCACATAAATAGCCAAGTACGCGCCAGTTTCTACTACTATATTTGTTTTACCTATATTCAAAAATGAAGTTGATAGAAGTGAGGTTGTGTCTTTTAAAAAAATACGTGTAGGCGCTGTTACTCTGTACTCTGTTTCCAGCATACTTAACTGCAACTCATCGTAATAATAGTCGCCAGCTAAAGAAGTAGGTACGGGCCCTGTTGAGCTACCATCATTTGTAACCGTTGGCACCTGCGCCGCTTGATTCGGTTCTAAAGAGTTATAACCACCAGCAACACACGCCTGACCATTACACAAAGGAGGGCTTGTCAGCGCTGTAGAAATTAAACTTGTGGTGGTGACAAACTGCGCATTACCATCGGTTATTTCTACTCCCTGCACCAGCTGCACTTCACCATTGTTATAAGTAGAAATAGCGCCTGGGAATAACGTATCACAATCTAAAATATCACCATTAAATACGAAGGTACTGGTCATGGCGAGTATTGATGCTTCCTCGTTTACGTGACGGCGCTCGTTATCGCCATCACGATCTTCGTCAACAACTAGCCCTAACCTGTCGGTCCTTAGGTTACAGCTGCGTAGCCACCCGCCATCATCTTCTTGGCGTGAGTTTTTACTTGCTACAACTAACGGAGCCACACTAAAATTATTAGTAAAACTAAAGTAATTACAGCCATTGCTCCAACCGTCAACTTCAAAGCCTGTGAAAAAAGTTTCCCAGGACACTTCAAGTCCATTATCGTCTGTAAATACGCGGTTACTTCCAGGCTCTACGGCCATATAGGCAACAGTTTCGGTTTTTATAAGCCCAAGTGCTGTTTCAGATGCTTCTAAAGCAATATTAACGCCGCTAGCAGATAAAGAATTACTTTCTACTGCAACGGTCAAAAAAGGCACTAATGCTTGAGTAGGTGGATTACTATCTATGCTGTTGAGCGTTTGTAATGAATGGAAAAAGTTCGGCCTTTGTGAAAATGGCTCAGCAAAGATTAACTGTTTATAACCTTTTGGCGTAAATGGGGAGAAGCCTGACTTAGGACCATACTGTAGCTCTAATAATAAATCGGTACTTCCTACTTCCATGATTGTTCCATCAGGAAACTCATGTACGCCATATTCAACAGCCAAATAATGAGCTCCCATCGTAACGTGCTCACCATCCTCACCCGAAGGCTCAAGAGGTAGTGCCTCAAAGCTGGTTGTGGTTATATTACGTATTCTTATTATTGCGGGGTTTCCGCCTTGGTTTGTTGAGAGCATAAAAACAGCAGGAGGTGTTATGTATTGCTGTTGAAAATTTATTTTTGTCCAAATAGGTGATGTGTATGTGTCTTGCAGCTCAATATAGCGCCCTTCAATTTTAGGCGGTACCGCATTTGCGTAATTACAAAGTAACACGCAGCTAAAAAATATAATGACCAATGCATTTTTCATCATGGTAAAGTTTTAGCCTCCACACTGAGCGTTCTTTGTGTTTGCCAATAATCTTTTCTGCAGCTACTCCCTGCAGGGCAATCAATTGCGGCGCACGTTGCACTGCTTTGTAAGTAATATATATTCACAAGCCCGTTGGTTGTACTGCTATCAGGTAAGTCTATATATTCATCGCAACTCACCACTACTTTACAGTTAGCTAAATATGCAGCTTGGAAGGTTAAATCAGTAGTAACTGATGTACAGCTTTGAACTGAGCTATTTATTGGAAATAGTTGCATTAAACCACTTTCTAGGCCGCTTTGTGCTGCCATAAAAGCGCGAGCCCCATAATACTCAATCGTATTTTGTTGAGATGCACCAGAAAGCACTTTAACTAATGCTAATCCTAGTGCTAATAAAGCAACAATAATTACTAAAGAAAGAATTATTAAGTTCCCTTTTTGTTTACTGGGTAAGGCTTTTCCGTGAGGATTTTTTTTAAGGTACATTAGGAATATGTACCTCATGGTTAAAGTTCATTACTTCAGTATTGTTAAATTGCATTTGCGCATTCACATTAAGCACAGCGTTTCTTTGTAGGGAGAGCGCATCAAGAGTAAAAAATAAATCGCTCGCTAAATTATTGGCAATGTAAATACCTAATAAATCACGTTTAACACCACTGCTTATTTGTAAGCTCACGGCATCCAATTGATTAACAGTAAAACCGTAATTGGTATATCTATATAAATACTGCCCTTCAACGCAAAAACTTACCGGTTCTGAAAGTAAATAAAGGCGTTTACTCGGCGACTCTTGGGTAAATGTTTTGCTAAATTGCCACTCATCAATTTCGCTCGCTGAACTATTAAATGCTGATACTTTTAAGCGCTTATTATTATTTTCATCATATATATCAGCACTGCTTAATGGGTAAATAGTTGCCCAATCTCCAGCTTGCGGCTGCGTTAAATTATTAAGTTCAAAATCAACAGCGCTAACATTAAAAGGCGCTACGGTAGGTAGGTAATTTGTATAGTGAGTCGCTGATAAAAACGGCGTAAATTCTAAGCACTGCTGCGCACTACACGCTCCGCTAGTACTGTTATCGCAAGAGAGCCTTAATGAATTAGGCGTAGCGTGGCGAAGTTCTTTACTAAGTCGCGTTATTAAAAAGCGGGCCTGAGCTACTGCTTCTTGGCGTTCAACACCTTGTGAGTAAATGCTGACCCCAGCACCAATAAACGAAAATGCACTTACGGCTAAAACACCAATAATAACCATGACAAGTAATAGCTCTATAAGGGTAAATGCATTTTGGTATTTAGCTCTTTGCATTAGTAATTCCCTTTATATGCACTAAATCCGTAAACTTCGCCTAAGGGTGATGTTACTTCAATAGTAATGCGCTTAAAGGTTGTGCCATCGTTGGTGGTCGATTCGTTAAAGTCGCTATCGTACTCAACAGTAACAACTAAATTAAAGTCGCTGTATTCGCTTAACACCTCACCTAAACTATTTGTAATAGGTTGGTTAGAAAGTGCAATATAGTCATCTACATCGTTATAACTGGTTCGGGTTTCTAGGCCAGCCCCTAAGTTATCGACGCCTAAATTGCCCTCTGCGGTACAAGGCTCAGCACCCAAGGTTGTTTCGCCGCAACGCCTAAAAGGTGCGCTTCTATCGCTGTGCTCATCAAACGATTTACTTTGAATTTCGTTCATTAGTGATTGACCAAATTCAGAGGCTCTTAAAGCAATAATTGGCTCTGCACTTTTTTTTGCTTGCGGGGCAATGAGCGCGGTAATAATGCTTAATGCAATAGCAAACATCACTATGCCAATAATAAGCTCAATTAAAGTAAAACCTTTTACTTTAAGGGCACGCATATATAAGCCCTTCATCACTTATGCATACGCCAGCTAATCCAACATCTATTCGACACTGCGAAGTACAGGTTTGATTTGATTTACCTAAAGGATCAAAACTAATTTGGGTAAATATATTCGCGTTACTATCTAAAGCGCTAAATGTTATATCACTTCTTTGCGTGTTTATTTGTACCACTAAATGATCGGTGTTGTTGGTATCAGCGCCACCAATACATGTATCAGGTGTGGGGGGAGCAATAAGTGTGGAGGTTATATAAAGAGTATGGCAACTTGTTGTTGCTGTATTTTGCATTGCACGTAACTGCACTGTTCTCAGTGCATTTAATGTACGGTCTCGATATGAGTATGCATCTTCTGTTGAGCTGCCCAGAAATTTGGGAACTGCCGTTACCGACAGTATTCCCAATATCACTAGAGTAATAATTAACTCAATGAGTGTGAAGCCACGCAATCGTTGCTTACTACTGCTTATCATTTAATATTAACAATCGCTAACATCGATAGCGACTGTTGCTGGAGTATCTTTGTTTAAAGCTGGAGTATAAGTAACTTTACAAGAATCTGTGACTAGGTAGCTATTTGGATAAATAATGACTGGAGTTGTAGCATCATCCCCTCCTGACAAATTGAAGTCAGTACTATCAGCGATAGTAGGATCATCGGTTACATCTGCAAAATCTATATCTAAAAATGCCTCAAATGCATCAATAGTCCCTACTGGGTAGCCAAATCGAATTGCTACGCCTTCAACAATAGGTGTTGGAGTATCTGTTTCTGCTTTATTTTGTATATTAGCAATAAGTGCCTTACCATTCACAATATTCATACCACTGCGAATCGACCCTTGTACACCTTCAAGTGTTGAAGCATTCGCATCACCTTGCAAATTTAAAAAACGAGGGGCTGCGGTAACGGCTAAAATGCCTAAAATAACAATTACGATGATCAATTCAACAAGTGTAAAACCTGCTTGTTTATTTATTGGTAAACTTTTTAACGATTGCGTTTTCATAGATAAGCCTCTTTTTAATTACTTAGTTTTTAAATATTTTTACTTTGCCTGTTTTAGCAAAGTATGAAAAACCTGTTAAACCTGATATTTCACCCGTATTGGTAGGTATACTTTTAATATCAATGGTATGAGTTAAATAATAGACGCATTGCGTACTTTCTGCATTGTACCTAACTAAAAAACTTACACTTTTTATTATCGATATTTCACTACTTGAGGTACTACTTGGTGCATCTTGTAAAATTACATTTAATACTTGGCGGCATTTATGAGCATTTATAGACTCTGCACGAGTATCTTTTTTTTCTGTTTCGTCACTCGTTGGTGTACCTAACGATCCATCAACACCAACTATTACTCCTCCATAATTAACAAATGTTTTATTTGACTTACTATTTGGCCTCCCTTCTAACTCCCATTGACCTCTAACCATCCCAACAGCCGATGAAAAACTACCCGCAATAGCATCTACGCTTGCATTATGCGCTTGATTTTTAATACCTATATATTGAGGTATAGCAAAGCTCAAAATTACTGCCAGTAAAATAACAACAATAACTAATTCAAATAATGAGAAACCTTTTGAGTAAGCTATGGTTGTGTTCACCTTAATTCCCTTTGATTGCCGACATCATGTTCCACATAGGCATAAAAATACCCAACGCTAAAATCAGCACCATAATGGCAACAAACACAGTTAAAATAGGTTCTATTTTTGCAGTTAAGCTTCGTAAATCATAATCAACTTCACGCTCATAATAATCAGCTGCTTCTTGAAGTAACTCATCAACCCGACCGGTTTCTTCACCTACAGCGACCATCTGTAATACAAGCTGAGAAAACAGCTCAGAACTTTTTGAGGCTCTAAGTAAGCTATCGCCTTTTTCTATATCTTGGCGCATAGTAATAATCGCTTTTTCCATATAGCTATTATCTACGGCATGCGCTGTTAGCGATAACCCCGTGGTCATAGGTACACCAGAGCGCAATACCATAGCTAGACTTTGGCTGTAGCGCGCAAGCAATGTGCGTTTTAAAATATCGCCAATAAATGGAATTTTTAATTTATATTGATCCCACTTAAAACGTCCTGGTTCTGTATTTAAATAACGCTTCCACGCAAATACCGCTCCAATACCCATTACCAACAATAACCACCAGTAATTAACAAAAAAGCTGCTAGTACCAATTAATATTTGAGTCATTAACGGCAATTCGGCATCGAATTTGGCAAACATGCTAGCAAAGGTAGGAATTACAAAAATATTTAAAATAACCATAGCTGCTACAAGAGCCAAAATAACAAAAGTAGGGTAGCGCATTGCTGCTTTTATACGTTTGCGGGTTTCCTGTTCTTTTTCAAAATAAATAGCGAGTTGATAAAAAGCATCCTCTAATCGGCCAGAACCTTCACCAACCATCACCATTGACACGGTTAAACGGCTAAACACCAAGTTATGCATGGCCATTGCACTGGATAAGTCACGGCCTTGCTCAAGCTGCCTAGTAACTTCCATCAATACATTTTTGAATTCTTTATTTTGTGTTGTATCTGCCAATCCAACCATTGCTCGTATAATTGGAATACCTGCTTTTAGTAGCGAATACATTTGCCTAGAAAACATAATCATGTCGTCTAGCGTTATTTTTTCGACAAATAAGTTATCGAAAATTTTAATGTTATTTTTTGTTTCAACTAAAGAAATTGATATGGGTATAAATTGACGCTTCATTAAACTATCAGCTACACCAGCTTGGTTACTTGCTTCTAATTGGCCTTTTACTAATACACCTTTGCTGTCTTTCGCTTTATAGCTATATAGTTGCATCAATATCCCCTACTATTTCGGGGATATATTCAGCCACTTTAAATACTTCATCTAAAGAGGTAATACCTTTCTTAGCATAATTTAATGCCATTGCTGAGAGTGGCGAAAAGTTTGCGCTATTTTTAGCGGCTTTCGCAAAACCTTGTGTGTCGTTAACTCGTAAGGCATCCATCATTGCATCATCCATTTCGAGCAACTCAAAAATACCTACACGTCCTTTATAACCAGTGTGATTACATGCAGTGCAACCTTGCCCTTTAGAAAATTGAGCATCTGTAATCTCTTCGCCTAAATATTTTAACCAACTTATTTCTTGGCGATCTGGCAAGTACGGTACTCTACAATCATTACATACCCGCCTTACTAATCGCTGAGCAATAATCGCGCGTAGGGAGCTTGCCACCAAGTAAGCCGGTGCACCCATATCGATTAAGCGCATAGCGCTGGTAATTGCATCATTGGTATGTAACGTTGATAGTACTAGGTGGCCTGTTAAAGCGGCCCTTAATCCAATATCTACGGTTTCTTGGTCACGCATTTCGCCAACCATTATGATGTCAGGATCTTGCCTTAGAGCGGTCCGTAAAATACTGGCAAAACTTAGCCCTATTTTATTATTTATTTGTACCTGGTTAATACGGCCAATACGATACTCAACGGGATCCTCTACTGTAATAATTTTACTTTCTTGTTGGTTTAACTCACTTAATGCACCATAAAGTGTGGTTGTTTTACCCGAGCCTGTTGGCCCAGTAACTAAAACCATGCCATGTGGACGTTTTATAATGCTGCGCACACGTTTTAATATGTGTGCCGGCATGCCTGTTTCATCTAACGATAGTAATCCTGCAGATTGATCAAGCAAACGCATTACAACTGATTCACCATGCTGAACCGGCATGGTAGATAGGCGCACATCAATACTATGACTGCGCACTTTTATATTAAACCGGCCATCTTGAGGGAGGCGTTTTTCAGATATATCTAATCCCGACATAAGCTTTAAACGTAGCACTAGTGCCGATGCTATTTTTACTTGGTTAAGAGTGTGCTCTTGTAATATTCCATCTACACGTTGACGAATGCGAAGCAAACCTTCATCTGGCTCAATGTGAATATCAGATGCGCGAACTTGCACAGCATCCTCAAATATTGATTGCAGTAACTTTACGACGGTTGCATCAGATGTCTCATCACCTAAAGAGTTTAAATCAAATTCTTCTACGTCTTGATATTCTTCATGGAGTTGTGCTGCAAAGTTGGTAATTTCATCTGTGCGGCGATATACGTTGTCAAACGCAGCCATGATTTGGCTTTCTTGTACAACAGCTAAATCTATTCGTTTAGGAGCAAGCATAGTCGCAAGTTGATCAAGGCCCCTTAAATCAGCAGGATCGCTCATCCCGACCAAAACAGAGTCACCATTGTCTTCAATTACTAATGCTCTGTAGCGACGTGCATAAACCTCAGATAAAAGCTTAGATACATCGTGTGATATTTTTCGCTGTGATATATCTAAAAAAGGTACCTGTAATTGCTGCGCTAAAAAGCGTAATAATTGTGGCTCACTAATAAACTCAAGTGTAATAAGTGTCGAACCTAATTTACGGCCCGTTGCAGCTTGAACATTTAATGCTTCACTTAGTTGCGCTTCGGTGATCATGTGTTCGTGAACAAGTAAATCGCCTAAGCGCATTTTTAAACTAGGTCTCATACGGCCTCCTTTAGTGCAACTAAACGCTGTAATGCATGCTGGGTCATAGCGGTATTTAACCCACCTAAATCTAGAGCCACCTTATAAAGCTGTTTAGCATCGAGGTACTCTCCTAGTGCATCTTTTGAGGTTGCAAGTGCAAGCCACCACTTTGCTTGACTAGGCTGGAGCTGTGTAAGATGTTTAAAGCTTTCAAGTGCTTTATGGTGCTTACTCGCACTTTGCGCAGCAGTACCTTGCAGCACCCAAAAATCAAGATTCGCCTGGGATTCAAATTCATCACTTAAAAGCAGTAATACCCCTTCATACTGTTGTTGCATAATGAGTATTTTGCTTAGCATTACACGCCATTCAAGTACGTTAGGGTTTTGGCGAATACCTGATTGCAAAACCTGCTCTGCCGAATTTATATCTTGTTGTTTAAAGTAAGTTGCAGCCAGTAAATTTCGAGCCTCAACATGTAAAGGCGATTGCGCTAAAATAATGTTTAAATCACTAATAGCTTCGTTGTATAAGCCAAACTGTATTGCCTGTTTAGCTGCTGCTAATTGATCGACCAATAAAGCCTGTGGTGACTTAGTTTCTGCCGCGCTTTTGATCATAGTATTTTGTGGCTTAGTTTTAGTCACTGAAGTAATTTTTGGCTTGCTGACAATAGCTTCACTAGCCACTAACACATTATCTTTAGCTAGTGCAGGGCTTTGTTTAACCTCGGCAATTACAACCGGCTCAGCCGTTGGTTGAGAAACCAGTAATGTTGCTTCACTCAACTTGGATTCAGCTAAATCATTCACTTCTGGTTTTATTTGCTCAACTTGCACAGCCTTCTTCACAACTTCTTGCTCAACTAAAGGCTCTACAGTGCTTTTTTCATCTTGAGAATCAGATAAATTAGAGCTCAAAACCGCGACCATTTTTTGCTGTGGTAGCACAGACTCACGTTGAGTTTCTTTTTTGTCGGCGGTCGGTAAATACAGGTATGCTAAAAAAATGACACTTAGCATAATAAGTAAAATTGCGGCTTTAAATACAATGTTTTTTACATCATATATTGGCTTTACGCTTATACCTTCTTGAATATTCACTTGTTTAGCTTCACGTTGCTCAATATTTTTAAGCATATTATTTATAACGCTCATAACCACTGCCTCCATACCCATATGGCAGCAATAGCTAAAACACTAAACATTAACGCGCTGTAGCTCCAATATTGACCGGTTCGATATTTTGCGCAGTCTTCGGTATCTTTTATGGCAAGCTGAATATGGCGATTTGTTATTGTATTTAGCCCTTCACCGTAAGCTTGTAATAGTGCTTTGTGGCATAAAATATTAACTAATCTAGGAATTCCACGGCTTGCTCTGGTAATCTTAAGCCCCATACTATTATTAAATAAAGGAGGTCTATTAAATCCTGCAACTTGTAAGCGATGATTAATATAATAAACAACCTCAGCGCCAGTCATCGCCCGTAATTTATACGAAAAACTAATACGTTGGCGTAACTGCCTTACTTTATTGTTTGCCAGTTTTTCATCAAGTTCAGGTTGCCCAAATAACACAACTTGAATCAACTTTTCGCTTTCTGTTTCTAAGTTTGTAAATAACCTCAGCGCCTCTAGAGTCTCCCAACTCAAGCATTGCGCCTCATCTATCAAAAGCACTACGCGCTCATTATCTTCTTGTAAGTCGAGTAAGTAATGATTTATAAGCTGCCCTAGTGCTTGTTGATCCAATGCTTTATCTACATCCATACCCAGCTCAATTGCAATCGCCCATCTAAGCTCTTCAGGGCTTAAATAAGAGTTAGGCAAATAAGCCACAATGTAATCTGGCTCAAGTTGGTTTAATAGCTTTCTACAAAGCAACGTTTTACCAGTCCCAACTTCACCGGTGACTTTAATAAACCCTTCACCCATTTCAATGGCTGTTGTTAGCACTTGCATCGCTTCGTGGTGCGGTTCAAGTGCACAAAAAAATTGTGTGTTAGGGGTTAATGTGAAAGGCATTTCACTTAAATTAAAAAAGCTTAAATACATAGTTAGTTTTCATACCATGTTTTTAAAAGCTGACGGCTTTCACCTTGTTGTTTTTTCCAAGTATCGGGCATAACAACGGTTGGTTTGATTAAAATAATTAGTTCTTTTTTCTCTTGGCGTTTACGAATACTTTTGAATAAGTTGCCAAATATGGGGATATCACCCAGCACGGGTGTTTTTGATTCTTCATCCTGTGTTGACGTTTGCATCAAACCACCAATAACAACTATTTCGCCACTTTGAGCGCGAATAACGGTATCTGACTCTCGAATGTTGCTTTGCGCTAGAGGTAACTCAAAACGTTGATCGTCTAAAGTAATTACTTTTAGCTGCTCTTCTGTTTCAGTTACTGAAGGGTGAACATGCAAGATGACTGAGCCGTACTTGTCAATTTGCGGCGTTACATCAAGGGCAATACCAGAAAAGAACGGTGTTAAATCAATCTCAGGCGAGGTAGTTGTAGCAGTACCAGTTACCGTCGTACTTGATACATTAGTAACAAAGTATTCGTCTTGCCCTACTTTTATAACTGCTTTTTGGTTGTTTGTAGCCGTAACGCGAGGGTTAGATAACATTTGCACATCACCTTGGGTTTCTAGCAAATTAATAACCCCGTTAAAGTCACCCTTTTGAATTGTCAGCGATGACGCTCCGCCAATGGCAGCCGAAATACTATTACTAATTGTAGAACCCGCTGTTGTAGCAAACGAAATACCGCCTTCTAAACCACTGGCTATGCGCTCCCAGTTGACCCCTTGTTGGTACTCATCTTTTAAGGTTACTTCTATTATTTTTGCTTCTAGAATAACTTGGCGTTGCAGGTTTTCTTGGCTTTGACGTAAAAACTCTTTTAGCTGACTAATTTCGCTTGGTAATGCATTTACGGTTACCAAACTAGCTTGTGGGCTTGCAACAACATAGCGCCCATCGCTTGCGCCAATTAAAGACTTAAGGGCAACTTCTAATTCCTTCCAAAAATCGTTTTTATTAATTGTTTGGATTCGAGAACCATTCAAATCTAAGCTTTGATTATCGCCGCCAAATTCACTATTTTGCTGGTTACTATTACCTGAACTTGAACCACTCGAACCACTGCCACTTTGTGCAAATTGACTCACCCCACCAGCAACAACACTCACTGTAGACTGTCCATGGCGTTGCATCATTAAATAATTTACAGGTATTGTTTCTGTGCGCATTTTGGCTGGTAGTACTTGTACAATTCGTCCTTCATTAACAATATCTAAAGGATACATACGCTTAATAACATTAATGACTTCATTAAACGTAACGCTTTTAAGATTTAAATTAATTGTGCCATTTACCTCAGGATGCACAGCAACACTAAAAGGGGTATCGTCTGTTAAGCCTGCAAAAAAAGCGCCTATTTCAACATCATTTGCTGCGACATCAAAACGCTTTATAGATAAATCATCACTTATAGTTTGCTCATTATTTATAGATGACAATAAGCTTTGTGTAAGTTCGCTTGGCATTTGTAAAGGCACAATTACTTTAGGCTCTGTAGGTCTTTCAGATAACTCTTGCTCTATATGATTTTTAACCTCTTTACCTGGTTTAAAGCTATGGCACGCAGTTAAAAATGTAGGTAACAATAGAAGAACAAGCCACGGATGAGATAAATTATTTTTTAATTTCATAGTCATATAATTCTAATTTTATTTGTTTATCATCATTTGCTAACACAACCTGTTTTGAGTTAATGCTTAGCACCCGAAAATCATCTACAGCATCACCAACTCGATAAATATGGCCTGAAATAATGGCCTTAAATGCTGTACTGTTTTTAATAATAGATTGCAATTTAAGTTCTGTACTTTGCTTAACTGGACTATTGTTACTCACAAACATATTTGGCTGAGTCGGATCGCGAAGTTGCGCAAGCGCACTCGGCGCAATAATGTAAAAAGCCAAAGTACAAATACTATAACGCGATAAATTTTTCATTAGCGCTCACTGTAGCAATTTGTAAAGTTAATTCAGCCTGAGGGTACTCTAGTACCTGATAACTAAACTCTTGTATTAATAACTTATCTTGATTATTTTTTAATGCGGCTAAATATTTTTGTAAGCTAAAGTAGCTACCTTGCAAAGTAACTACCATCTGATGCTCAAAAAATAATGTTTGCGTATCATGTTCACCTAGTTTTTCTACATCGATAGCCCGTGCTGGTTTTACATTAAAGCTACTCACTTTTACGTCGCTACTATCTACGAGCAAATCTTTTAAAACGGCAGGTACATTTTTAGCAGCTACAAAGCCTTGGCTAAAACTATTAAGTTGATTATTTATTTCGGCTAATTCATCTCTGGTTTGTGCAATTTGACCGCGTAAAACCTTAGTGTAGTCGTAGTTTAGTGCTTGGTTTAACATGGAGAGTTGCGCATTTATCTGCTGTAACTCTTGCAGCGTTGTATTGTGCTTTGAACGTATGTTGGCAACTTCATCTTGCTGTGGAAAAATAACGAACCAGAGACCGAGGTAAATCACTATAAACAAACCAACAAATAAGGTGGAATACTTCTCACGTTTTTGCAGCGATGCAAACTGAGCTTGGTATTTGACCCATAATGGCCAACCTTTATTTTTATTATTCTGGCTACTTGTTGTTTGGCTCATGGCTTATCGCCCTCATCACTAAGGTCTGTCGCTACATTAAATTCACTCACACCTGCTTGCGTAGATAACTCTAAAACTGAAAACTCTTTATCAATAAAAAATGGCGACTGTTTTAAATTATCAAACCAAATTGGTAAGAATTTTGATTGCGATGTTTGACCTTGAAGCGTCACACTTTGCCCTACAAACTTAATGTGGGTCAGCCAAATATTAGGTTCATGATACTTAGCTAAATCGTGCATTACCTGTGCGTAATCGGTTGCAGACTGATCTGAACTTTGCTCTAAATAGCTAAATATTTGCTGCTTGTGCAAAACCTCTTGCTGAAGTGTTTTTAGCTCATTAATAAAGAGTGTTTTATTTTGTTTCTCTGCTAACTGCTGTTTTACAACTTCTAACTGAGCTTTTCCTTGTTTGAGGTACTGCCTATTTTGTTCTAAATCAAGCTCACTAGAATATGTTTTATAACTGTAAAAAGCCCACGTGATTGCAATAATTAATAGCGCACCTAACCATAACGTAATCATTCCAGACAAAGGGACTGGGTCTCGCCGTACGCGTAAGGTTTTTTGATAAAAGTTAATCCGGGTTTTCATAGCACAGACTCAGGATCTGTTAATTGATAGGCTGCCCCAAGCGCATAATAAAAATTTGGCTCTAATTGCTGCGCTAATTCTAAGTTAGGCTCAAAATCTACAACTTTTACTTGTAAAAACTCTGCAAGCCCGGCTCTGAGAGTTAATGAAGATAAATCATCGCACTGTAACTGAATACTGCGAATTGGTGGTTGCTTGAGCTGGCTTTCAAAAAAGTCCATAGAACGCTGAATTTCTAATCCTAACGCTTCTACCAATTCTTGATTTTGATCCTTATCTGAAATACCCAAAAAACCATTTAATCGCCTAGCTAATACTAATTGCCCATCACGAATAATTAAGATTCGAGGTTCATGATTAGCATGTTGCACAATCAGCATATGCGCCTCTTTGTATGAGCCAAACAAGGTAACTAAAACCATTTCTTCAGAGGTCATTGCACGCAAAACAGGTTTAGTTTGTTCAAAACTGTCTATAAACGGAAGTAGTTGCAGCTTATTCGTAATAAACACATTCATTTTGCTGCTTTGCATCGGTAATGTTATTGGATAATCGATAAAATCAGCCACAATATTTTCAGAAGCTATATCAACTAAGTCTTTTGTAGTCCAAGGGAGTGACTGAATAATTTCTTCATCACTAAGGTTTGGTTTATCCATTTGCACTATTTGATAAAAGTAGTGCGGTATGACTAAATTAACTGCACAAATATCAGTAGAAACCTCATTTGTACAAGCAACAATTGCAGCGGTATAATCGGTTTGCTCAGACACATTTACACTGTGAGAACTGTGAACCATCCATTGGTCGCGTTGTTTTTTTAAACATACTGCGTTAACAGTATCTGCGTAAGTTGCAACACCAATAGCTGTATTTGGATCTAAACTACGATTTAACCATGAAAACAGCTTTTCTTTCATATAGCTACTATTGTTAATTGTGTATGAAATAAGTGTCGTACATTTTAACTACTTTGCCAAATTGAAAACCAACAAAATGCATGAAATATTCAAAATAGATGAAAATAACTATATTCAACAAATAGATAGCTCGTTTCTAAAAAAGAGAAATCTTTATTTAGGTATAAAACGTGATGATTTGCTCCATCCGCTAATAAGTGGCAATAAATGGCGTAAATTGAAATATAATTTAGCGTACATGCAAAAGATAAATAAAACAGAACTTCTGACTTTTGGTGGTGCGTTTTCAAACCATATTCACGCCTGTGCAGCTGCCGGAAAAGAATTTAATATAAAAACTCGCGCGATTATTCGCGGACCTGAACTGGATAACAACAATCCAACAATCCAATTTGCAAAACATTGTGGTATGAACCTACATGTAGTTAATCGTATAGAGTATCGAAAACGCCACGACACCGATTACCTTAATGCTCTGCAAGAGCACTTTCCAAATGCTTATATTATTCCTGAAGGTGGTACAAACGAGCACGCCTTATTAGGGTGTAAAGAGTTAGTACAAAGCTTACCTGAGCATAACTACTTAGTGTGCCCTACCGGTAGTGGTGGCACGCTTGCTGGATTAATAGAAGGCAGTGCTTCAACAACACAAGTGATTGGTGTAGCAGTATTAAAACAAGCTAATTATTTAAAAGAAGAAATAAAAAAGCTGAGCGCTAAAGCTAATAATCAAAACAACTGGCAGTTACTCACAGAGTTTCATGGTGGCGGCTATGGTAAGTTTTTACCTGAGTTATGGCAGTTTTGCCAAGATATGAGCCGCACACATAATCTACCACTTGAGCCTATTTATAGCGGGAAAATGATGTATGCATTATGGCAGCTTATTGAGCAAGATTATTTCCCATCTGGGAGTAAAATTATTGCGGTTCATACTGGCGGGCTTCAGGGGCTAAATGGACTTAAATATAGAGGATTAATTTAATTAAATACCGCTTGCGTAAACTCTTGAAGTGGCTCTGAAAAGTAAAACCCTTGAGCTCCCACCACTCCCAATTTGGCAAGCGTAAACAACTCTTTTTGAGTCTCTACGCCAACTGCATACACAGGTAAATTTAAAAGGTTTGCGGCTTCAACTATCTTTTTTATTCGCCTTTGATTTTGAGTTTTTTCATTTAATAAATGAATTAGTTCGTATGATAATTTAAGTCCGCATACTTGATTATAATTAGCTAATACAGCTACTTTCTCACTACTTTTTACATTATCAATCACAACTTGTGAACGGCTTTTTTTAATTACATTAAGTGCATTAGTTATCGATTCTCTATGAGTAAAAAATTCTGCCTCACTTATTTCAAATTGTAATTTAGTATTTAACTTAAGCTCTGCCATTTGATTGGCTAACCACTCCCAAAATACAGTATTAAACCAATTTTTAGGGTGTAGATTTACACTAACTGTTAAGGCCGAAGGTTCACTCAGCATTAGCTTTTTAACTTGTGTTATTACTGCTTTATCTAATATTAAAGCGTCTTGATTACTATAAACCTGATTAATAAAATAACGAGCAGCTAGTAAACCAAGTTGGCTATGCCTAACCCTGATAAGAGCTTCATGTTCTAAAATTTCCCCGCTAGAGAGCTCAAATAAAGGCTGGAAGAATAATATAAATTTATTCTTTTTAATATTTTCGATAACTTGCTTACTAGAAAGTGGTTTTTCTTGACAGTAATTTAACGCTAAGCGGTGAAAGTGCTGTACTGAGCTGTTTTGCGATAGCATAAGTGCTGATTTTGCTAACTGATAAACCGCAATTTTATCTGCGCCTAATCGATAGTCGCACGCACCTATTTTAATGTTTTTATGAGTTATACTTTTTTGATAATTTTGGCATAGTAAAAACACGCACTGATGAAGCTTTTCAACGTAGCTGTCTAACTCGGGAGTAGGTATATGTGGCAAGGTGACGGCTAAGTAACTGGAATTTAGTATTTTTACCGACACATCTTTAAATTCAGTCAATTTTCTAGTGATTAACACTTTAAAAATAGCTTCTTTATCGGTTTTCTTATCAAAGTCACATTCAATGAGTAAAAATAAGCTATGTGATGCTCTATTAACCCCATACAAAGAACTTAATTCGCATTTTTTTACTTGTTTAATTAATCGTATTTTATTTTGTTTTTGTTCAATAATTTTAGTAGGTTGTATCATTGTATTTTTGGGCGTAATTTTACGGCTTACATTCAATAACCCCCACCAGCGATAAGACCAGCCAGCGGCGCCTAATATGATCAAGTTTAGCAATATAAATAAGTAACTTTGTGTTACCCAAGCAGGATAGTGATAGAGGCTCAAACTTAATGTTTTGTAAGAAAAAACTTCGCGCTCTATATTCACTAAATGCCTAAAATGCTCTGCAGGCTTTGGCACCTCCAACACAAAACCTTCACTTTTAGCTAATGCGGCTAACACTTCATTGTTTATAGAAGGAGATAAATTCAGCTCGTAAACGTGTTTAACGAACTGCTGCCCAGAAGCATGAACTTTTTGATGTAATGCATCATTTAAAACGAAATTAAAACTAATAAGTATCATTAAAAATAAGACAAAAGAGATACCTTTGAAGTACTTGAAAAGCCAGATTTTACTCTTTTGCATAGCCTGCCACCCGTTAAATTATTAACTAAAGTGTTGTTCAATATCTATAGAAGTACAAGGCTATAAACTAAGTTTAAACGTTTATTAATAGCGCTAAACAAAAAACACTCAGATAAACGAGAACTTACAAAAACAAACAACTATGCCCTTTATTTTATAAATAGATTAAATTGAATCCTCAAGCTTAAGCGCGTTTTGTTTGTACTATGTGCAGCGAAGCTGTGTGCTTTGTTTATAGTGCCTAACTCACTAACTTCTGACATTGATAATTCAACCTTTGCTGAAATAAACATATGGGGAAAAGAATGTATGAGATTTCATATAGCAACCGATGGTCAAATTCTATTTTATGAATTGTCTTTTTAAGTTATCCAAAATAGGCTCAAGCAACGGGAGACATTACGATAGGTACTTAATATGGATAATTATTAAATCACTTTAATGGCTCAGCTATTTATTTAAACAGCGGATTATAGTTTCACGTAATTTTTGCGCTTTAATTGGTTTTGCAACATGGGCATTCATGCCAATGGATAAGTATCGTGTAATATCATCTTTCATAACGTTAGCTGTTAAGGCGATTATTGGGATGTTTGCGATAGTTTCGTCATTATCACTACGAATAATTTGACTCGCCTCAACACCATCCATTATAGGCATATGAATATCCATCAAAATAATATCAAACGCTTCCGATTTTACTATTTGAATACATTCCAATCCATTGTCGACCAAATGAATTTGGGCACCAGCATTTTCAAGTATATTTGTAACGATTATTCTGTTGATCGAGTTATCTTCCACAACTAATATTTTGATACCCGCCAGTGACTTTTCACTGACGATATTGGCTACAGGTGCTTTATTTATAGAGCCCACCACTTTACGTTCAATCGCCTCATACAAAACACTCGTATATACAGGTTTATGCAAAATAGTTTGTATACTGACTTTCTTGCCTGCATCATTAATTAAACTTTCATCACTCATTGTAAGTACGATAATCTTGCTATAAAGCTGGGGGCTAATACTATGAATACGTATTAAAAAGGTTTCGCAACTCATCGCTGGCATTGCCCTGTCAACAATAATGGCTTTAAATTTTTCTTTATTCTGCTCAATAATATCAATAGCTTGTTTAGCAGATTGACAGGCCGTACATACCAGCCCCATAGCCGTTAGCTGATTTTCAATTACCTTAAGATCATCTTCATTATCATCTACAATTAATACCTCAAACGGATCAGTAAAAGTTAGGTCGGGAGTGTTATCAATCAACGCTTGGTTATTCAATTTCACCTTAATCGAAGCTATAAATTCACTACCTACACCTTGAGTACTTTTTACCGTTATATCCCCACCCATCGATTGGCATAAACGCTTACTTATAGTTAAACCTAAACCTGTGCCGCCAAACTTCCTGGTTGTAGAGCTGTCAGCTTGAGTAAAAGATTCAAATAAATCGGTAAGGCTTTGCTCAGCAATCCCAATACCGGAATCCTTAACAATGAAATACAAACAAACGCTCTTAGGATCAGCTAACGATCTTTTTGATTCTATTAATACAGATACAAAGCCGTGTGTAGTAAATTTAATTGCGTTAGAGCATAAATTTAGCAGTACTTGGTTTATTCGAACTACATCACCTATTAAATCAAGTTTAACCTCTTTACCAATGACAATATCAAATGTAATCCCTTTGCTTTGAGCTAGCTCATCAAAAGTTGCTTTTATGTAGTCAACAACCGAATTTACAGAAAAAGGAAATTCCTCAAGGTTAATATTTCCAGACTCAATTTTTGAAAAGTCTAAAATATCGTTAATTACAATGAGCAGCTGGTCAGAAGAATATTTTATTTTATCTAAATACTGTTTTTGTTCTGGTGGTAAATTGCTGTCTAATAAAATATTAGTAAGTCCAATAACACCATTCATTGGAGTTCTAATTTCATGGCTCATATTAGCTAAAAAGTCTGATTTTATTGACACTGAATGTTCAGCTTCATTTTTTGCAATTAACAACTCTTCCGTTCGCTGCTCAACTCTATATTCTAATTTAAGTTTTTCGCTATCAAGTTCCTTTAATAATTGAACCCGCTTACTATTTAAAAGTAGTACAAAAGCTAAAAAACCACTCAATATTGTGATTACTGCAATTGCGCTATAAATAAGCATTTTATTTTGTTCGAAATATGAAGGTTGATT
>NZ_WTKW01000299.1:0-5060 GCF_011378745.1 Pseudoalteromonas sp. Z1A6 | reverse complement strand
CTTGCTCGATAAGGCCTAAAAGAACTTTAAAAAAATTAAAATATATTTTATCTTGCTCGTCTACTAAATCACGAACAATATGGGCTACGTTTTTCGAAGCACCTTTAACCAAAGAGTCATAATGCCTCTCGAGTGAAGAAAAATAGGCTGGTTTAACTTCTCTTAAAGTACAAACCATTAATAAAGAAAGTAGGTTTACCTCACCCATTAAGCGTTCAGAATTCCAAGATTGACTGACTCGCCGTAATATTTTTTTAAGTTGTCTAATTGAAACAATTACAGCTTTTAAAGCATTAACCTCCTCAATAAATAAGTTATTTCTCTTTGTCAAAGCTTCCATAAATTCCGAACGTTTGCAAAATACATGTACCGAAAAGCTATCTTCTATCCTATTAGGGTTCAGTTCGAATGTAGGCATGTTATTAGATAAAATAATAACCTTATTAAGGTGCAACGCCTCTTTGAGGCCCTCTTGAATAAAGGAAGTTATTGATAACGATAAATCAACGTTGAGAACATCTTCCCTATAATCAGTTCCTTTTGATATTATCTCTGTTGCAATTTCATTTTCATTACCCATTACAATAATGAAATTAATATGATTTAAATCCCGATTTTTTAACCTATCCAAAAGTGCAGCAATATCATTTAAGCGCTTTTCGTTTTCATCGCCGGTCCCACGATCTACATCTTGCAAAGTAATCAGTAATTTATGATTTGTAACTTTTAATACTGCGTTGAGCTTTAAAAAGCTGCCCTCAATATCAACAGGGCCAGCAAGTAACGTTGAAGCGAATTGAAATACGCTCCCCCCTGATTTCAGCGCTTCGGTATAATGTTTAGGTAAGGCACGAAAGGCGCACATATCAATATACTGGCTTATATCATCAATAATATTGCTCAGTACAACATGGGCAACACTGCCGCTTGCAGCGCCCCATGTTGATATATCGCTATGTATCCAGACACTCTCTTTTTCAGAGTTTTTTGCTAAATCATTCACAATACTTTCAACGATACTGCTTTTTCCGCAACCATAAGGTCCACATAAAGCTATGTGCTGCGCTAAATCCTTTTCACCTTTATCACCGCCATTTTGTAGCCGCTCGGTAATGCGCGTGGCGTAAACCTGTAAATCGGGTTCTAATTCCTCTGTGCTTTTAATAGTCGAATCATCTTTAAACCATTCTCTGAAATCATCTAGATCGTTAAAATCATCGCCTGAATTAACTTCAATAGAGCTGCTTTCGTTGTGCGTTTGTTTTATCTCGCTGCTAGCGAAAAGTCTTAAAATAACCGCAAAACAGTACAGCAGGATAAATGTCGTGATAAGCGACCATGGTGTATGGTAATAACCTGATGCGAGCAATAGTGTTGCTAAAGCAGCGAATAGGATAAACCACGACTTGCCACCCAGCTTTTTGGCTTTCTCTTTGGTCTCTTGAAACAAAACAAATAATGCAGATGAAAATAGAGTGATGTGTAAATACTTCAAACTAGAAAAAAGTAGATCATCGTCAAGAAAATAAGGCCTATATACCGTATTCACAAAAAGATAAACAAGTAATGCAGCTACTGATAACCACACAGCAATTGTCACTGGCGGATATCGCCAGTTAAACCCAATACTGCGTTTAGGATGCGATATATAAAACTTATCAAGCAGGAGCTTTATGCCAATACCCGCTAAAAAAGCAGCGCTGTAATGTAGAATTGGATTCCCATTTAAAATAGCGCTCCAACTTGAATATGCCTTTTGTACAAGACCGACTTGGCTTAAAAACACAGTAATTGTGGCGGCGGTAATTGCGCACAATAAAAGAGAAAGCCAACGAGTGGCTGTAATGCGGAGAGTTTTAACTTGCGACAACTTAATATCCTTATCAATACGTTACCTTGTCAGTGTATATCAATTGAACATTATTGAATAAGCAAGTTTAATAAATAAAACCGCCTTTATTGGCTTCACACTCGCATGGCGCTAGACATGTTGGGTTTCGGTTCGCTCTACCCAACCTTGTATCTCTCATTGATAAATGATTAGCTATCATTTATCACATCGAAGTCAGTGAGCTTGCCTCGGCGTCTACCGCCAAAGTTTAAATTTGCATTTATCTTGTAGACGCGAAGCTTGCTTGCGTGATGGGCAAAGCCCATGAAGTGATTGCTCACAAGCAGTGATTAAAAGCTGCGCTTTTCGCGTGAGCAAGCTCTACGCCTACAGCCAAGGTTTAAGTTTGCGTTTATCTTGTAGACGCGAAGCTTGCTTGCGTGACGGGCAAAGCCCGTAAGGTAATACTCACAAGCTGTAATTAAAAGCTCACGCTTTTCACGCGAGCAAGCTCAGCGTCTACGCTTCATAAGTTGGGTTTTATTCCTTCAGGTCTTGTTTTTAGTTTAGGACGAAAGTCAAAAAGAAAGAACTGCCCCTATTCCTTCTACAACCCTTAACGATTTTGCTGGGCGATAAAAGCAAGCGAGTGCTGATTGAATAAGTCGGGGCGCTCCACATTACAGACATGGCCGCAATGGTGAATAGTTTGCAGTACGCTGTTTTTATGACGCTTAACCATTTCTTTAACAGGGCCAAGGAACATATGATCTTCTTTGCCCATAATGTACAGAATGGGAATATCAATGTCTTTTTCTTTGAAATATTGCATTAAAGGATTTACGTCCATGGCTAATTTAAACCATTTTATAAACTCTTTTTGGCACAAGCGTTTTGCTTCACGAACAAACAAAAGTCGAGATTCTTTATGACGCTTTTTCGGCATCATAATAAAAGCAAATAAGCGATACAGCCACATATAAGGCAAGAAGTGTTTAAAAGTATTACCTAAATAAACCAATGTATTACTGCGAGTATTAAAACGAGTAACCGCTCCACCTAGCACCATGCTAGAAACATATTGCGGCGCAATTTCAGCAATATTTCGAATAATAATTGTGCCCAATGAAATGCCAACAAAGTGTGCGCTGGTGATATTGTTATGATCTAACACATCGATAATGTCTTTAGAGACATTATTAAATGAATAATTATTATCAACAAAGTTTTGTACTAAATTATTCGATTTACCGTGACCACGAAGATCTAGCAACAACACATTATATTCTTTTTTATAGGCCTTAAGCTGACGAAACCAGATTGCCGAACTACCACCTGCTCCATGGACAAATACAACCCATGTTTTACTGGTTTCGTGCGCAAAAGTAGTATGGAAAAGAATTTCTTTGCTCATTGCAGTTAGCGGCCTATTTACTTCGTTTGGCATATTCAATTGTAGGAAGTATAACGGAGTTTAATAAAAATCTCTTATGAAGTTCAGATCAATGGCTTCTACTTAACAGCTTTTGGGAGCAGATTTTGATTTTTAAATGAAAACCAATAAAAATGACCTTCCCCTATTTTTACGTTATGAAAACCGCCTTCCTCGGCTTTGCTGCTCGCGTGACACTATAGCGTGTTAGGTTTCGCTCCAACTAACCAACCTACCCGTACAGTAACTCTATAATGTGGCTTGCCATTTAAGGCTTTTGCTCACTTTTACACCACTGTTTCGTATTCATGACACTTACCCTCCAATTGAGCCTAATTAATTAGTCTAAAAATCTCTTCAAAACATGAAAAATGTCTCTAAAAACTATACCCTTCGGCGCAGTTATTATTTAAATAATGGATGAGCACACACATGACAACATCTCAAGATGCAACGCTTTCAAATGCATCACCAAACACACACACAAATTCAAGCAAAAATTCAAATACAAAAACTAAATGGAACCTGCACGATACGCAGTGGACATTAAGTTTATTTGGTACCGCCGTTGGTGCGGGTATTTTATTTTTACCTATTAACATTGGTATTGGCGGTTTTTGGCCGTTAATTATTATGGCGTGTTTAGCGTTCCCAATGACCTTTTTTGCGCACCGTGGATTAGCGCGCTTTGTACTTTCATCAAAAAATAAAGATGCCGATTTTACCGACGTAGTTGAAGAGCACTTTGGTGTGACTGCGGGCCGGTTAATTTCCTTATTATACTTTTTATCTATATTCCCAATTTTGCTTATTTACGGTGTGGGCTTAACCAATACCGTTGATAGCTTTATGGTTAATCAAATGGGGATGGAATCACCTTCTCGCGTGCTACTTTCGGGTGTATTAGTTGCAGGTATGATTAGCTTAATGATGGGCGGCGAGCGCTTAATGCTACGTGCCTTTGCTATTTTAGTTTATCCGCTTGTGGGCATATTGTTCTTTTTATCACTTTATTTAATCCCTAGCTGGCAAATGCCAGATATGACGGTGCCTGAAATAGGCAGCTTTGGTAAAACGTTGTGGTTATCGATTCCTATAATTGTGTTTTCGTTTAGCCACGCAGCGGCTATCTCAAGCTTTGTAAATGTGCAACGCGGTCATTATGGCGAGCAAGCTACACGTAAGTCTGAGGCGATTTTAAAGCGCACTAGCTTGCTACTTATTACCTTTGTACTGTTATTTGTGTTCTCTTGCGTGCTGTCGCTTACAGGCGAGCAAATGGCAGCGGCTAAAGCGGCTAACGTATCGGTTTTATCCTACCTTGCTAATATTACTGATAACTCGTTTATTGCCACACTTGGGCCACTTGTTGCCTTTATTGCTATTACATCGTCGTTTTTGGGTCATTTTTTAGGTGCACGCGAAAGCTTTACAGGATTAGTAACTAAACAAACAGGCTTAAGCGCTGGCGTTACCGATAAAATTGGTGTGTTAATCATGTTTTTAGCTATTTGGTTTTGTGCTGTTAAAAATCCAAGTATTTTAGACATGATGGATCAGTTATCGGGCCCTATCATTGCGATGATTTTATTCATTATGCCAATGATTGCAGTTTATAAAGTACCTGCACTTAATAAATACCGAAATCGCTTTAGCACGCTATTTATATTAGCGGTTGGCTCACTTGCTGTATTTGCACTTTTATACAGTATGCTTAAGTAATAAAACTGTTTATACAAAAGCCCGGCTACTTTTTAGCTGGGCTTTTTTGTGTGCTGTTTATCTCAAATTGTTTTT
>NZ_WTKW01000298.1:0-5090 GCF_011378745.1 Pseudoalteromonas sp. Z1A6 | reverse complement strand
GGCTTTAGCCGCCTTTTTTATACTATTAATTAAAGAGACTTCAATGGCATTTAAACACATTTCTATAGCGCAAACGTTAGAACTTCTAGATAAAGAAGACGTTGTAATTGCAGATATTCGCGATCCAAATTCGTATCAAGCTGGTCGTATTCCAGGCTCAGAAGCACTTTCTAACGGTAATATTGCACAATTTATGATGGAAAAAGAATTCGATCAGCCAATTATTATTGTGTGTTACCACGGTATGAGCTCTCAGGGCGCAGCTAGTTATTTAGTTGAACAAGGCTTTGAAGATGTTTACAGCATGGATGGTGGCTTCACTGCTTGGGAAGCGGCTTACAGCGAGAAGGTAGAGCGATGATAGAGCTTGGCAGTTTAAATAACCCACGCGCCGCACAGGGCTTTATAGATTATTTAAAAAGCCAAGGCCTAGATGCAAAGATACACTCAGCAGATGGTAGTAATGTCATCATTAGCGTGACTGAAGAGGACTTTCATCAAGTTCAGCCGCTATGGACTGAATTTACACAAAACCCCAATCATGAAAAATACCAGCAAGCATCTTGGGATGTAGGCAGCACGCAATCGCCGCTTAAATATCAAGGGCAATCACTTAATCTTATGGCGCGATTTAAAGCGCTTAGCTGGCTTAACCAAACTGTTAGCATATTAAGTATTGTTATTTATGTCGCTTTTTTATTGGGTGGATTTGATGAAATTTATACAGCTCTGCAATTTAATCCATCACAACCGCTCAGTTGGTTAACACCTGCGCTTGTGCATTTTAGCGCGATGCATATTGTGTTTAATTTAATTTGGTGGATGTCGCTTGGCGACAATATCGAAAAGCAATGCGGAAAACTCAGCTTAATAGGTTTGTTTTTAGTGACTGCACTTATTAGTAATTGGGCGCAATACCTAATGGTTGGTCCTAACTTTGGCGGTTTGAGTGGCGTAGTATATGGGTTACTTGGTTTTTGTTGGATTCATAGCTTTTTAAATCCGAACAAACCAGCACTGGTTAGTACGGCTATTGTTGGTTTTATGTTGATTTGGTTAGTGCTTGGTTTTGCAGATGTATTGTTTGTAGGTATGGCTAATTGGGCGCACTTAGGTGGATTAGTTAGCGGTATGGCTTTTGCCTACACCGCCAAAGTATTTAACGCAAAACGTTAAATACTAATGATATAAATACTTAGTGAACAAGACTTCACGGATGATCTCTTGTCCTGTTTCTTCTTTTAAGAGGCTTTTTAGTTTTTCGGCGCACTTTGCGCGTATTTCTTCACGGCCAGTAAGGGATTTTATTTTTTCTTCAGGCTCTTTAGATAAAATTTCTACTAGGGCATCACGTAGTAATGGCGTGTGGTGCTCTACTACTGCAATATTTGAAGTGTCATTAAGCATTAAATCAATAGTTACACGCACATAGCCCATTTTTTTACTTGATGCGCCAATGTAGTTGGTGATTATATCGGGCTCAAAACCAAAATAACCAACTGTAGATTCAGCACGAGCTGTAAAGCTTATGACGCTTACAAAGAACGTAAAAAGACCTGCGTATACTATTTTTTTCATATTTAAAGCGTTTCTTAAAACTTGTTACAAATAGTTTATACTTAATAGTGGGTAATAAACAGCGCCAAGCAATTATTTATGGTTATAAAACATCACTTTTTCAAAAGCTTTGGCAATGGTATCATCTCGTTGTTTTTTATTTTGTTGAGCTATTGTGATTACTTATCCTCTGTCTATATCTGCTAATTGGCAGTCCACTTCATATGTAAGTGATTTATCTCCTCTAGAGCAAGAATGGCTTTTTGAACCTAATTCTTTAACTGCTAAATTAAAAAGTAAATCACAAATTTTTAGTGTAAGAGTATTGAGCGAGCAGTTATTTACTTTAAGTCTAGAGCAAAAGTTATTACTAAACTGTAGCGCTAAAACAGCGATTAATAGAGAAGTACTCTTATTGTGCGATAACAAACCTGTGGTATACGCACAGAGCTGGCTTCCTAAAAATGATTCGAGCAATCCTTTGCACAATATGGGTGAACGACCTCTTGGTGATGTGATTTTTCAAGACCCAGCACTAAAACGAACGGATATAGAAATTGCTCATTTTGATGCCAAGCACCCCGTTCAGCAATTAGTTGCAAAATTAAACCTACCCGAAAAAAACTTACTAGGCCGTCGAAGTGTATTTGCACTCAAAGAATATAAATTTTTAGTGTGTGAAGTGTTTTTACCAGGAGCATATTTATACTCATGAAATTAGCCGTTTTAAAGCCAAAACATATTTCTTACTATATACAGCTAATGCGTATAGATAAGCCCATTGGTACCTTGTTATTACTTTGGCCAACATACTGGGCTTTATGGCTTGCTAATAGTGGGATGCCGAGCTTACTCAACTTTATTATATTTACGCTGGGCGTTGTTGTTATGCGAAGTGCAGGGTGTGTAATTAATGATTTTGCAGATAGGAAAATAGACGGCTCTGTAAAACGCACAGCTCAGCGGCCGCTAGCTTCAGGGCGGGTTAGTAGTGGTGAAGCACTTAGCCTATTTTTACTGCTCATAGTTATTGCGTTTATTTTAGTATTAATGCTTAGCGTTAATACTCTTTTGCTTTCTTTTGGGGCTTTGGCTTTAGCCTTTTGCTACCCTTTTATGAAACGCTATACACAATTACCACAAGTTGTTTTAGGGGCTGCATTTGGTTGGGCTATTCCAATGGCGTATATGGCTTCAATAAATGCATTACCGCAGCAGGCATGGTTATTATTTATAGCCAATATTTGCTGGACAGTCGCTTATGACACTATGTATGCGATGGTTGATAGAGATGACGATTTAAAAATAGGGGTAAAATCAACCGCTATTTTATTTGGTAAATTCGACCGCCACATAATCTTTTTACTTAATGCTGTATTTATAGCGCTGGTTGCGTTTATTGGTATAAGTAATCATTTAAGTGTCGCGTTTGGCGTTGGTTTGAGTGTAGCAGCTGGTTTATTGGCATATCAACAAACGCTTATTCATAAACGTGAAAGAGATGCCTGCTTTAAAGCGTTTTTAAATAATCATTATGTGGGCTTGGCTATCTTTATGGGGTTATTACTTTCATACCCAATAGCATTTTAAAGCCTTAATAAAGGCTGTTAAAATTCGCTATTTAGAGCTATCGGGGTGGATCAATAATGCCGCTAATAGAGGCGTTTTTTCTAAACCATCCAGCAATAGAATAGCGTTCGTCAACTGCAGGAAGCACTTCATGAGCAAAACGTTCGCTTTCAAACATAACCAATGTGCCAGCAGTTGGTTTAATGGTTATTTCTACTTCTTTACTTTTAGGTTTATATATAACAAGTTCGCCACCTTGCTCTGGCGTATTTAAATAAAGCACCGTTGTAAATACACGATTAGATCGACCTTTAAATGCATCTAAGTGTTTTTTATAAAAATCACCCTGTGTATATTTTGCATAATGGCATTCGTAATCAAATAGCCCCATAAAAAAGCTACGATTTAACGTGGTTTTTATACTTTGCATTATTGCTTGATACGTAAGCTGTGCTTGAGAGCTGCCGTCAAACCAATAGGTTTTGTCAGTACGAATAGTTTTATCTATTTGTAAGTTATTTAATCGACCAATACCGGCAAGGCTAAAGTGGGGGTTTATACGGTGACAATCTGCAACTAAATCGTTAACTAAATCGGCAATAAGCGCGTTATGAATTACGGTGTATCCTTGGCGTTCTATATCATCTAAATAGACATCAGGACCAAAAAGTGTGTTCATTCACATCAGCTGTTTAAAAAAGGTGCGACAGTGTAGCCGAAAAGCGATTTAAAGCTACTGTTTATTGTGCCGCACTTTTTCAAAAAGAAGGGTTAGTTAAATGCAGCTCCCGCTTTTTTTATAAGCGACAGCAAGTGCTCTACATGTTCGGTAATAGATGTTTGTTGGCTTGTTTGTACAACGAGTTGTTCGTGATTTAAATCTTTATTTGTTTTTAGTTGCACGAGTTCAGAGTTCTCTGCGATTGTGTTTGCATGCTCAATGCTTGCTATAGCAAAGTGATCTGATTTAACTACACCAGCCATTACTTGCTCAATGCTACCCACTTTAATACTTGATGATTTATTTAAAGAATCAATTGCTTCATTAAGCATAGTTTGCACTTGTTTAGATTGAGAGAAGCAGCCAAACATAGGGTAGCTATCAAGATTTTGCTTACTTATATCGTTTTTATGTGCAAGAGGGTGATTTTTTGAAACAAATAATACAAGCTGATCAGGTAAGTGAATGTCACTGCCAATACTATTAATAGCTTGAGAGTATACACTTATGTCTATTTCACCTTGTTGGAGTCTGCGTGTTAGCTCTTGTTGATCTTGTAACTGCATTTCAATTTTTATATGAGGATATTGAGCTAAAAACTGTCCACAAGAAATAGGTACTATGCTGCTTGCCTTATTGGTATAGCCAATAACAAGTTTTTCATTAGCATTACCGTTTACTGATTGAAAAATCCGTTTTTTCGTTAGCTCAAGTTCCGATAGAGTCGTTTTAGCATATTCAAGGAAAAGTTCGCCTTCAGGCGTTAATTTAACAGAACGAGTTGAGCGTTTTACTAACTCATATCCCATTTCATTTTCAAGTGTTTGAATGCTGCGCGTTAGCGCTGAAGTACTAATTTGGGTTTGTTCAGCTGCTTGTCTAAAGTGACGTAATACACCAAGTGCTACAAATTGCTCTAATTGTTCAAATCTCACTTTATAGTCCCTTTTTATAAGTAAGTCGCAGATACCACGGATATCAAATATATTAATTTTTATTCTAAAGTTTAGTAAAATTCTATATTGAAATACGGTTGCAAGTTCATACGTGTTTCCAGCAGGATACCCCCCTTTTAGTATTAATTAAAGAGGAAAGCGACCAAATAGTATTACTTTTTTAATTGATAACTAGTTGTTTATTGTGTTTTGTCTATATTTTTGCAATTAACTATCTAGGCAAAGTTATTTTAACTCAGTGGGTTAGTTAGGAGGTTGGAATTTAATTGTTCTAATTAATAAAAAAG
>NZ_WTKW01000297.1:0-5107 GCF_011378745.1 Pseudoalteromonas sp. Z1A6 | reverse complement strand
GGAGCCTTAGGCTCCTTTTTTTATAATTAATTTAATCGAGTATGGGAAAATTGTTGAACTTTAATTAGGTTATCCCCATATACTTGAGTAATCTTTAAAATAAATGAAGTGCGAAGAGAAACTATAATGACGCTTGAGAGAACCGACCGAGTCGAAATCCCAGTCCTTGCACTGCGCGATGTTGTGGTATACCCGCACATGGTGATCCCGCTTTTTGTTGGCCGTGAAAAATCAATAAAATGCCTAGAAGCGGCAATGGACAAAGACAAACAAATTTTCTTGGTTGCACAAAAAGATGCAACTGTAGATGAACCAGAGCAAGATGATATTTATCGTATCGGTACTATTGCCACTGTACTTCAGTTATTAAAATTACCAGACGGTACAGTTAAAGTTTTAGTTGAAGGTACACAGCGCGCACAAATTGAAGAATTTGTAGATAACGATGACTTTTTTGTTGCTAATGCTCAATTTATTGAATCTGATTCGGTAGATGAGAAAGAACAAGATATTTTTATTCGTAGCGCAATTAGCCAGTTTGAAGGCTATGTAAAGCTAAACAAAAAAATTCCACCTGAAGTACTAACTTCAGTTTCAGGTATTGATGAGCCAGCACGCCTTGCCGATACAATGGCAGCCCATATGCCGCTTAAAGTACCTGAAAAGCAAAAAGTGCTCGAAATTTCAAGCGTTACAGAACGTCTTGAATATTTAATGGCATTAATGGAAGGCGAAATAGACTTACTGCAAGTTGAGAAGAAAATTCGTACCCGCGTTAAAAAGCAGATGGAAAAGTCTCAGCGCGAGTATTACCTCAATGAGCAAATGAAAGCCATTCAAAAAGAGCTGGGTGAGCTTGACGATGTACCTGATGAATTTGAAGCACTTAAAAAACGCATCGAAGAATCGGGTATGCCAGCAGAGGCACAAGACAAAGCGACGACAGAGCTTAATAAGCTTAAGATGATGTCGCCAATGTCTGCAGAAGCGACTGTAGTGCGTTCATACATTGATACATTAATTAATGTGCCATGGAAAAAACGCTCTAAAGTGAAAAAAGACTTAGCGGGCGCGCAAAAAATTCTTGATAGCGATCACCACGGCTTAGATAAAGTAAAAGAACGCATTATTGAGTATCTCGCAGTACAACAGCGTACTAATAAGCTTAAAGGGCCAATTTTATGTTTAGTTGGGCCACCAGGTGTTGGTAAAACATCACTTGGGCAATCTATAGCGCGTTCAACTGGTCGTAAGTATGTTCGTATGGCGCTTGGCGGCGTACGTGATGAAGCTGAGATCCGTGGTCATCGTCGTACATACATTGGTTCAATGCCAGGTAAGCTAATTCAAAACATGACAAAAGTGGGCGTTAAAAATCCATTATTTTTGTTAGATGAAATCGATAAAATGTCATCAGACATGCGTGGCGATCCAGCATCAGCACTATTAGAAGTGCTTGATCCTGAGCAAAACAGTCACTTTGCCGATCACTACCTCGAAGTAGATTACGATTTATCTGATGTTATGTTTGTAGCTACATCAAATAGCTTTAACATCCCAGGCCCATTATTGGATCGTATGGAAGTTATTCGCTTATCGGGTTACACCGAAGATGAAAAGCTAAACATTGCAAAAGAACACTTAATCACCAAGCAAGTTAAGCGCAATGGCTTAAAAGAGCATGAGATTGTAATTGATGATAGTGCAATTATTGGCATTATCCGTTACTACACACGTGAAGCGGGTGTACGTAACCTAGAGCGCGAAATTTCAAAATTATGCCGTAAAGCAGTTAAAAATATCTTAATTGAAAAAGACACTAAAACAGTAACTATCAATCAAGATAACCTAGAAGACTTTTTAGGTGTACAACGCTTTGACTATGGTAAAGCTGAAGATGGCGACCGCATTGGTCAAGTTACAGGCTTAGCATGGACAGAAGTTGGCGGTGATTTGCTAACAATCGAATGTGCAGCTGTACCAGGTAAAGGCAAGTTAACTTATACCGGTTCACTGGGCGATGTAATGCAAGAGTCGATTCAAGCGGCAATGACGGTAGTACGTAATCGTGCAGATACATTTCGTATTAATAGCGACTTTTACGAAAAACGTGACATTCACGTACACGTACCTGAGGGCGCTACACCAAAAGATGGTCCAAGTGCGGGCGCAGCAATGGTAACGGGTCTTGTATCTAGTTTAACAGGTAATCCTGTACGCGCAGATGTTGCAATGACCGGTGAAATTACGCTACGTGGTGAAGTACTTCCTATTGGTGGCTTAAAAGAGAAATTATTGGCAGCGCATCGTGGTGGAATTAAAACAGTCATCATTCCAAAAATTAACGAACGTGACTTAAAAGAGATCCCAGAAAACGTACTGGCAGGCTTGGATATTCACCCAGTTACGTGGATTGACGAGGTGTTAAAGCTTGCTTTAGTGCATCCTGTTGAGAGTTTTTCGGTCGAAACACCTAAAAACCAAGAAAAAAGCTAAAAAAAGTGCTTTTTAGGGCTTTTCAAATCTAAACGGTATGATAAGTTAAGCACTGGTTTTCAAGCCTAGCCCTTATGGGGCGTAGGCTTAAGAAAAATATAATCATGTGAGCATTAAAAGTTTGCTCTAAAATTTTCAAAACAGTGATGTTAGTTTAAAAAACCATCGCTCTTGATAATAACAATGAAAGAGGATGATATTGTGAATAAATCTCAATTAATCGATCAAATCGCAGCTGATGCTGACATTTCTAAAGCGGCTGCAGGTCGTGCACTAGATTCATTCATCGAATCTGTATCTGGCGCGCTAAAAGAAGGCGACTCAGTTGCACTTGTTGGTTTTGGTACTTTCTCAGTACGTGACCGTGCTGCACGTTCAGGCCGTAACCCGCAAACTGGTGAAACAATCCAAATTGCTGCTGCAACTATTCCTGCTTTTAAAGCCGGTAAAGCGCTTAAAGACGCAGTAAACTAATCACTGTTTTAAACACATTAGTTATGGCGAGTGTAAAGTTACTGATTCACCACAACAGATGAATTAAGTAACTTTACCGCCAGTTACTTCAAGTGAAAAAGCGTATCTGGTAAGATACGCTTTTTTTACATGTGACAAGGTAAAATACCTTGATCAAAAAGAGATAAACAAATGCTTGAGAAAATCAGAGAAGGTTCGCAAGGACCTGTAGCCAAAATAATTTTAGGCGCGGTGATTTTATCTTTTGCCTTAGCAGGGATTGGTAGTTACTTAGGTCAAACCACAGAACAACCCGTTGCTGAAGTAAATGGAATTAAAATTAGTCAAACCGATTTTAACCGTGCTTACCAAAATGAACGTAGCCGTTTAGAGCAACAATTTGGTGAATACTTTACACAAATTGCTGCTGATCCAAATTACATGGCGCAAATTCGCCAAGGTGTAGTTGACCGCTTAGTACAACAAGAATTGCAATCACAGCTAGCGGCTGATTTAGGCCTTCGCGTAAGTGATGAAAGTGTACGTAAAACAATTTTAGAACTACCGTACTTTCAAATTGGTGAAAAATTTAATAACGACCGTTACTTACAAGTAATTCGTCAAATGAACTTTCAACCAGATGCTTTTCGTGAATACTTACGTAAAGATATGACACGCAGCCAAGTAGTATCAGCTGTTGCAGGTACAGACTTTGCACTAGAGAGCGAGCTTAAAAGCGCAATTGCTCTACAGCAGCAAACTCGTAGTATTGATTATGTAGTAGTAAACAAAGAAGCGCTTACCGCGAACGTTGAAGTATCAGATCAAGAAGTGTCTGATTACTACGACCTAAACGCATCACAATTTTTGTCCCCAGAGCTTATTTCGGTAAGTTACATTGAGCTTAAAGCAGCAGATATTAATGTTGAATCGGTAACCGAGGATGACGTTAAAGCGTATTACGAGCAAAATAAAGCACAATACGTTGAGCCAGAAAAGCGTCGCGTATCACATATCTTAATTGATAACAGTGAAGACGATGACGCAGCAAAAGAAAAAGCTAATGCACTTCACGCACAACTAGAGCAAGGTGCAGACTTTGCTGAGTTAGCAGAATCATCATCTGACGATATCGTTAGTGGCGAAATGGGCGGCGATCTTGAATGGATAGAACGTGACGTAATGGACCCTGCATTTGAAGACGCGACTTTCGCACTTCAAAACAAAGGTGATATTTCTGAAGTTGTTGCTTCTGAGTTTGGTTATCACATAATTAAACTGACAGATATTCAACCACAACAAGTTAAAGCCTATGATGATGTTAAAGCTGACTTACGTGCTGAACTAGAACAAGCTGAAAAAGTAGATGCGTTTTACGAAAAGCAAACTGAGATGGGTGCACTTGCATTTGAAATTTCAGACCGCTTAGACGACGCTGCAGAAGTTGCTGAAGTAGAAGTTAAATCTACACCTCTTTTAGCACTTAATGCTTTACCAGAGCCGTTAAACAGTCCTGCAGTTGTAACAGCACTAACATCAGTTGATTTACTTGAAGATAAAGTAAACTCTGAAGTTATTGAACTGGGTGAAGAGCACGTAATTATTGTTCGTATTAACGAGCATAAACCTGCTGCGACTAAACCACTGGATGAAGTAAGCGAGCAAATTAAAGCGCGTTTAGTTAACGAAAAATCATCTGAGCTTGCTAAAGAAAAAGCGCGTAGCTTATTTGCGGAAGTACAAGCAGGTAAGAGCTTAAACGATGTAGCAAACGAGCAAAGTTTAACGGTTCGCCAAGAAGCGCAGTTAACGCGTCAAAGCTACACTGTTTCACCTGCTATTGTGACTCAAGCATTTAAGATGGCTCACCCAGCAGATTCGGCAGTAGTTGAGCTTGTTAATTTAAATAATGGTGATGCAGCAATTGTTGCGCTTAAGTCGGTAACAGATGCACAAGTTGCAGCTAATATTGACCCTCAAGCAAAACAAAGCATTACTATGGCGCAAGCTAATAAAAACTACATGGTATTTATTGAAGCGCTTAAAGCCAATGCTGAACTTAACTTACCAACGGCTACACAAACTGTTGAATAATTAATTTTAGCTCATAAAGAAAGGCGCTTTTAAAGCGCCTTTTTTATTGTCTTAAATAAAGTTG
>NZ_WTKW01000296.1:0-5146 GCF_011378745.1 Pseudoalteromonas sp. Z1A6 | reverse complement strand
TTGTTATCGACACGATTTTCTTCCCTCAAAATAGATCACTTAATTAAGTGAGTTGGTATAATATATAATCAGTATTAACAAAAAGGGTTGGCAATTTGCTAGCCCTTTTTAGTTTAATGGCTTATAAAACCGCTTAAGAGGCTTAAATAATACTTTTTTATGAATGTTCACTGTTGTTTATTATTGAACTTAAGTAAACTGTTTACACTGTGCAACAGCCTGTTCAAGTAACATTAATGACTTCTCACATAAATAATTTTGCCAATAAGCGGTTAGCATTTGTTAGCTCTTATTTTATCTCTGCAATCGCTATAAATACGGTTGTTTCTTGTTTTCTTATTTTTAGCAGTATTAATCACAGTGCCTCTCAAGAAAAACTTTACTGGTTTTTTACGCTAACGCTTATTTCGTTACTTCGAATAGTTAGTCATGTATTTGTTAACAAAGCTCACCCTTTTAAATATCATCTGTATTTTATAGGTTTATTATTAACAGCTTTAACGTGGGCTGCTTTTCCTATTTTGTTTTATGAAAACATGGGAATACAAGAGAAATTTGTCTCTCTGGTTGTTTTTAGCTCCCTAGCTGGTGGCGGTGTTAATGTTTTAGCCTCTGATATTCGCTCATCACTGTCGTACATAACCTGCTTGTTGGTTCCATTTAGTATTTTATTACTTTTGCAGCCAATAGAAGATGAAAATGTATTGGGTGTTTTAGGACTCGTTTTATGGTTTATATTATGTTTTGTAACGGCTATACGCAGTGCAAAAGATGTAAAGTCATCTATTAATAATGAACTTAAGTTAGATCAATTCATTGAAAACTTAGAAAATGAAGTGCAAGTTCGTACTGAACAAATAATCCTTTTAGAGCAAAAAGACAATCTAACTAAATTGTTTAACAGGGGAAGTTTTGTTTCTAATGTTGAACTTGATTTAGCCAATCAAAGTGATGATATTAAAGCTGTTTTATTTTTAGATATGGATGATTTTAAAATCATCAACGATAAATATGGTCATGATTTTGGTGACTTTGTATTAGCCCAAACAGGTAAACGATTAGTTGAAACACAAACCCAAGGCGACTTTATTGCGTGTAGGTGGGGAGGGGATGAGTTTATTTTTTATTCTCGTAGTAACACCGAAGACGAGCTTTTTGACTGTGTTTTTAGATTAGTTAAAACTTTAACGAAAACAGTGAGTATGGATAGCTATCAAGTAAATCCCTCTTTTAAGGTTGGGCTGTATTTTACGCGCGAAAATTTTGTTCTTGAAGACGCGATTAAATATGCTGATGTGGCTATGTATGAAGGTAAGAAAAGCCGTAACGAAATATCGGTATTTGACGAGCGGATGCACGAATCGCTTAAAAGAGAAGAAGTACTTCGTAGCTCTATTAAAGAATGCGTAGATAAAGGTGACTTTCATCTGTGTTATCAACCTATTGTTGATATAACTACAAATGAAATAACAACGTTTGAAGTACTACTTCGTTGGCAATTTAATGATGAATTTATTCCGCCTTCAGAATTTATAGATATTGCTGAGCGATATGGAAAAATTAATATATTAGGTGAGTTTGTACTTGAGCAAGCTATTGCGAGCCTAAGTAAGTTAAATGCGGTAAATAGTAATATTGGACTGTCTATTAATGTGTCGGTGTTGCAACTAGAAAACCATAACTTTTTAGAATTTTTGGTTGGGCTTTTAAATAGATACGCAGTTAAACCATACAATGTCCATTTAGAAATAACAGAAACAGTGATGATTAAAAATTTACCGTATTTGTCAAAAGTGATTACGGCCATAAAAAATACCGGTGTACGTATCTCTATTGATGATTTTGGTACTGGTTTTTCTTCTATATCAGTTTTAAAAGAGCTATCAGTTGATTATATTAAAATAGATAAATCTTACATTGATAATATTTGTGAATGCTCAAAAGATAAAAGTATTGTATCTGCGGTAACTAACATGTCGCACATGATTGGTTGCCAAGTAATAGCGGAGGGCGTAGAAAACACAGCTCAGTTAACGTTATTACAAAGTTTACAAATTGATAAATACCAAGGCTTTATATTCAGTAAACCAGTTAGATTTGCCGATGCGCTTAAACTTATTAGTTAGAGCGCTGACTTTTTAGACTCAAAGTTTGTTTTATCTAGGTTCGATTTAAGCGTGCCGTGTGTTTCTTGCTCGCTGCGAGCGGTAACTTCTTTTGTGTTATTCTATTAGCTTACATTCATATGAAAATAACTTAAAACGGAGCAATACGCCTCGTTTTTTTAATGCTATTTGCCTAAAGATGCTGCCGAAAATTCAACCTAAAAAGATAGGTAGGCCTTAGTAATAATGAACTTTTATTGACTTAATTCGCTTATATGAACTACCTGATTACGCCCTCTATTTTTAGCATGATAGAGTGCTTTATCTGCCTCATTTATTGCGCTTTCAATTGCGGTTTTATTACATTTAATATTTATTACGCCAAAACTTGCCGTAACATTAATTACTTTATCATTAAAATGAATCGGATTACTGGCGAGTGCGTTTCTTAGTTTTTCGGGGAATGCTTTAGCTGTAGGCTCGTCGTTACGTGCTATTAATAAGGTAAATTCTTCGCCACCAATTCGGCCAAACAAATCATCTGGATTTATGCAGTCTTGCATTATTTTCGCCGCTTCTACTAACACCACATCACCTCCTGCATGTCCAAACTCATCGTTTATTTTTTTAAATTTATCTATATCCCAATAAATTAAGCTTACGTACTTATAATTATTAAGTTTATCTTTTAGTTGCTCTTGGCTTTTATTATAAAACCCACGCCTATTTAAGCAGCCCGTAAGTACATCAGTCATTGCAAGATGGTTCATTTTTTCGGCTAAATCAGACGCCATTATGAATATTATAAATACGGCCATGCCTACATGAGCAGCAGGGACTGTCATAAAATTAATTAACGTATACAGCGCTATATATTCTTCATTTACTTGGCTACCTTGTAGTAACGCTATGCTTGCTGCAACAAATAAAAGTAATCCACATAGCGTATAAGTAATACTAGCGCCTATTTCAGCAGGGAGTGATTTTTGCTTATGCCTGAAAATAATAACCGCACTTAGTATCAGTAAGATCACATCGTAATACACATACAACGACATAAATAAGCCAACATGCACATTTATGGCTGTAAAATAATAAACAGCAGCAAGAGTTACTATTGCCGAGATGATTAAATAGCGAATTTTTATACTCGAATTTACCCTAATGCAATGCCCCCATGTACCAAGTAGCACAGAGCCTACTGAGAAGCTGCTTCCTAACATCCAATATAGTGTGTGAGAGTCAAATAATGGTTCTGCTAATATTGTTGCCCATTGGCATGCAGAGAGTGCGAATGCGATTGTCCAAAGCATGGCATATTGCTTTTTACCTAACGTAAACCACGACATTAAAAATATGACAGACCAAATAACACTGGTTAAAAATAGGGTAACTAATATATAAAAAACAGGGTTCATGTATTTTTATTCTTGTTTGCGTTAATTTTACTTTAGTAGATGAAAGCGGTTTATTCGAATCAATGCAGGTTATTAGTTGGCAAAATTATAGATAGATAAGCATGGGAATCACTTCATTAAGCGGTGTATTTGAATAGTGGTATATCCTTTGCTGTAGTGATTGTAGTTTAAAGTTTTAAGCTTATATGGCTTTGCTCTATTTGTAATTTTATACCTAACAGGTACTTAAGTTACAAATATTAGTAATTTTTACACGTTTATTTATGTACTTAATTAAAAAGTTTAACTAATTAGAGCCTGTTTATCTTTCGAGGTTAAATGTGCAGCCGTACGTTTGGTTTTTAGGCAAGGTTGAGTCTATGTTGTGTGGTTGTTCTTCATAAATAGGCGATAACGCAGCATTAATGCCAAACATACGCAGCCCTACATAGAACAGAGTTTAATCCTTAAAGGTCAATAGGCCCTCGTTTTTAGCAAAGGAAGTTAGAATGCATTTTTCATCTACAACATTTCACGCCAAATATTTTAAAGGTGTAATAGCGCTGATTGTATTGCTTATAATAACGCGAATAGCCGCGCCTTATGTAGTTCAATACTACGTAAATTATCAGTTAAAGCATACGCAAGGTGTTACGGGACATGTTGGTGATGTAGATTTGTTTTTATATCGCGGTGCTTACGCGATTGACGATGTTGAAATTTACGCTGTTGATGCAACTTCAGCTCCTAAGCCTTTACTGAGTATTCAAACTCTTGATTTTTCACTTGCGTGGTCAGCCCTTTTAAAGGGGAATTTAGTAACAAACATTGCCTTTACCCGTCCTGAAATAGTTATTTACGATAAAGACCCCAATGCTTCTGAGCAAAATAAACAGGTAAAAGACGAAACTACCTGGGTAGGGCTCGCCAATAACTTAGTACTGTTTTCTATTGATACCTTAACAATTGAGAAAGGAAAGTTAACCTTAGTTAATTCAACTAACAGTGGTGAAAATCCTACTTTTATATCAAGTATTAACGCCAAAATTGAAAATATAACGAATGCGCAAAACCTATCAAAAACACTTGTGACTACTCTAAACGTAGAGGGAGCATTAATGGGGCAGGCTGCATTAAAGCTTAATGGCAAATTAGACCCTTTTAGCAAACAGGCTAATTTTGATTTAAACGCAGAGGTACAGCGTTTTTCAGTTAAAAATTTAGACACTGTATTTAAAGTGTACACACCGTTTGATATTGAAGCCGGTGGCATTGATGGAGCAATGGAGCTTGTAGCTAAAGATAATAACTTAAATGGTTATGTAAAAGCGGGCGTTCAAAACTTGAGTGTGTTTTCGTGGCGTGAAGATATAGAAAAAGATGACGATGGAATATTTACGGCCATATTTGAAGGTAGTGTTGATTTGCTCAGCTCTATACTTGAAAACGATGAATCTAAGCTTGTAGCTGCACGTATTCCCATAGAGGGGCAATTGGATAATGCAGATGTATCGACTTTCCAAGCAGTTATTTCGGTGCTAAAAAATGCTTTTTTTGATGCCTTTAAAATGAAAGTCGATAACGTTATTTCTTTTGAAGATACAGATAATAAATCTAATACCGAGGGAAATTAAAGCGCTTTGG
>NZ_WTKW01000295.1:0-5160 GCF_011378745.1 Pseudoalteromonas sp. Z1A6 | reverse complement strand
GAACTTGAAAATAATTCCGATGAAAAACAGAACTTAAAAAATTTACACGTTGATTTTAAAGCTTTGTGTGCACTCCACAAAAATGCAGTAATTGCCCTTAGTATAAAAAATAAAGACAAGAAAAATGCCATAGCGCATTTTAGATACTTTGCACCCCAGTTTGGTGTAAATGAAGACAGTGCTACAGGCTCTGCGGTATCTGTTATTGCCCCCCTGCTATTTAGACTACACGGTTTAAATAAAGCTATGCTTGTACAGCAGTCAAATAGTGGCGCATTGCTAAACTATGAGTTTAACAATGCTAAAGTTGTCATTTACTAAACATAACTTAAGTAATGCTTAAAGCGGTCTTAATAAACACAGGGCAAAATAGTTACTATCGTCTTGCCATGTTTGCTCTAACTTTAAATTAGCTTGCGCAGCAAGCTGCTTAAACGACTCGAGCGTGTACTTGTGAGAGTTTTCTGTATGGATACTTTCGCCTTCTATAAAGTCTATTTGCTGATCATTTATAATCACGCTTTGAGTACGATTACTTACTAAATGCATTTCGATACGGCTATGTTGCTCGTTAAAGCGTGACTCGTGGCTAAAGTTATCTATATTAAATGTGCCGTTTAGCTCGTTATTAATACGTTGTAGTAAATTTTTATTAAAAGCAGCGGTAACTCCCGCTTTATCGTTATATGCATCAAGTAACACTTGGCGCTCTTTTACTAAATCAACCCCAATTAATACATAACCATTTACACCGCATAAGCGATGGAAATTATTCATAATTTCTATGGCTTTAACTGGGGCAAAATTACCAAGAGTGGAGCCCGGAAAGTACACCAAATTAGTTTGGCTGTCTAAAGCGGTGTCTTTGGTTAACTGTTTAACCATTTGGCTGTGTGTAAAGTCTCCTAATAATGGCGAAATTGCCAAATCTGGAAATAACGGTGACAAATGTGCAAGTGAATAACTGAGCATCTCCTCAGATATTTCAAACGGTACAAAGGTTTTAACGTTTGCCATATGCGCTAATAAATAGGCTACCTTTTTACCCGAGCCACAGCCGGGCTCTATAATAGAGAGGTTTTCAGGTAGCATTTGAGCAATCGACTTCGAATGTTGCTCTAATATAGAAAGCTCCGTACGTGTTACGTAATACTCTTGTAAGGTTGTTATTTGCTCAAATAATGCAGCACCTTTATCATCATAAAAATATTTACACGGAAGCGTTTTTTGTTGTTGAGTTAATCCGCTTATCACGTCGTTTAGAAATTCAGTGTCGGTTATGTTGCTTTGCTTAATCGCTGTTACTTGGCTCATACTATATCCTTAGCTAGTCTTATCCCGCTGCACATCCACGCTTGATGCGGGTAATAAAAATTACGGTATGTTTGTCGTAAATGGTTTTGAGGGGTAAACACACACCCACCACGTAACACCATTTGGTTATTCATAAATTTACCATTGTATTCCCCTGCTATTCCTTCAATAGGCTTAAAACCGGGGTATGGTAAATATGCACTGTTCGTCCATTGCCAACACGAATCAGTTAACTGATTTATTTTAGTATCACCTTTTGCTTGCTGTGGTGTTAGGTAGTGATTATTAGTGTCTTTTGAAGGATTATTTTTAGCTGCATATTCCCATTCGAACTCTGTAGGCAAGCGAGCTTTTACAAAATTAGCATAGGCGCTGGCCTCAAAATAACTAACATGACAGATCGGGGCATTTAAATTGAGAGGCTCTAATCCATAGTGTGTAAACTCAAACCACTCGTTATCTATACAATGCCAATATAATGGTTGCGTTAGAGCGTTGTTTTGTATATTTGCCCAACCGTCACTTAACCAATACTGTGGATTGCTGTATCCACCTGCATTTATAAAGTCTAAATATTCACCATTGGTGACCAATCTATTAGCAAAACTGAATGGATGAATTAATACTTGGTGTTTGGGGCGCTCGTTATCATATGCAAATTCATCGTCGGCATTTGTACCTATATTAATAATACCTTGCTCAAAATTTATAAAATTAAGAGGCTTAATATCTGCTGATTTGTTTTGGCTGTTTAAAGGCGATGTTTTATATTGCGGAAATAATGGATTTACTGAAAAGTTATATTTGATGTCCATAAACATTAGTTCTTGATGCTGTTGCTCATGGTGTAACCCAAGTTCAATAATATCTTTAATTTGTGGACTAACTTCAGTTTTAAGTAATTCAACCATACAGCTATCAACATGCTCTCTGTAAGCTAGTACTTCATCTAAACTAGGCCTGGATAAACTACCTCGGTGTGCGCGCTTAAATTGCTCTCCAATCCCATTGTAGTAAGAATTGAAAAGCATTCTATAGTGAGAGTTAAACACATTGTACTGCTTGCAATAAACACTAAGTAAAAACGTTTCAAAAAACCACGTGGTGTGCGCTAAATGCCATTTGCTTGGGCTGGTATCTGCCATAGCTTGTAATTGGCAATCTTCTACAGTGAGTGGTTCAATAATAGCCAGGCTTTCACCTCTAACGCTGCAAAAGCGTTTAACAAGTTCGTTTTTATTGGTATTGTTTAAAGCGCATTCACGCATAATAGTATTAATCCTTTGCCTATCTATTTATAAAATATAGCTTAGGGCATGCTGAGTTTTTTGGATTGAAATTTATTCAATCTAGGGGTGATTAAATCGCGGCACGAGGTTTGTAACCTAGCGGGCTAAGTAAAAACCGAGTAACAAAGAGTTAATCGTCCCTAGAAAGAACCCAAAGGGCAGTGTATGTTTGGTATTTATGCTGCGTTATCGCCTATTTATGGGGAATGACCACACTACATAGGCTCTGCCTTGCCTAAAAACCAAACATACTACTGTAAATTCAATCGCCAAAATTCAACATGCCCTAATGTTGTGTTAAATCATATTCATATTACAACTTGATTAAAGATGCTTATCAGCTTATAAATTTATACTAGCCCTGGAGGGAAATTTGCTCTTTACTGCTCAGCTTTTAATTATTCTCACGTGTATGTAAGCATGTAGAATAACGCAGATTTGAAACAGCACCGTTAGGTTACAAACTTAGGATCGATTAAATCGCTCCTAAATAGAACAAATTTCAATCCTAAAAGGTCAACAAGCCCTAGTATTTAAGCATTAATTAAGTTGCTTAAAAGTGATCTTTTTTTACTTAACCAAGTAAATTAATACTTTTAATAGCAAACTAAATTTTAACGTTCACTGAATTTATAATTTTAGGGCTTTTTAAATAAAAGAATCATGAATTTGGCTATATAAACAGCGTTTTAAATGCAAATTCATTTACATTTAATATTTAACTCATACACTACTAGCTGTATGATCACTCTTCAAATTAGTTAGTCTTCAAATAATTATGGTATTACATTTACTTAATATTTAAAGGCTAATGTAATTCGATATGACGCCGAATTTATTTTGGCTTGTTAGGACAACTAAAGAGGTATTGCATGAAGGAAAATCATGACAAATATAGTATTGACAGTACAGACTACACTGTAGGTCAAGACAACGTACAAAAATGGGGGCTTGATATACATAACTCTGTTTTCGGCATAAGTGCCGGACTGATTGTCATTTTTTTAATCGCCATTCTTGTTACCGATCCACAAACGGCTAAATCTGCTCTTGATGGTATAAAAACAGATATTATCAATAACTTTGACGCCTTATTTATGTGGGCTGCTAATTTTTTCGTTGTTTTTTGTTTAGCGCTTATTGTTTCACCTTACGGTAACATTCGTTTAGGTGGTGATGATGCTAAACCGACTCACTCACGTATCTCATGGTTAGCTATGTTATTTGCTGCGGGAATGGGTATTGGCTTAATGTTTTGGGGCGTTGCTGAACCACTTGCTTATTATACAGGCTGGTTTGAAACACCACTGAATGTAACACCTAATACACCCGAGGCGGCAAAAGTAGCAATGGGTGCGACTATGTTTCACTGGGGTCTTCACCCGTGGGCTATTTATGCCGTTGTAGGGCTTTCGCTTGCATTTTTTACTTATAATAAAGGCTTACCACTGTCTATTCGTTCTATCTTTTATCCTATTTTAGGTGATAGAGCATGGGGCTGGCCAGGTCACCTCATCGATATTTTAGCCGTGCTTGCAACCCTGTTTGGTCTTGCTACTTCTTTAGGACTTGGGGCACAGCAAGCTTCTGCAGGAATAGACCATGTATTTGGTACCTCAGGCGGAGTTGGTTCACAAATTTTAGTCATTATAGGTGTTTCACTTTTAGCTATTGTTTCAGTAATTCGTGGGATTGATGGCGGCGTTAAAGTACTTAGTAATGCCAATATGCTAATCGCCTTAGTTTTGCTTATCTTTGTTTTTTTAGTAGGCTTTGCTGTTTCTGTAGGTAATATCCCGACTACTGTTATGGGGTATATAGAAAATATCATCCCACTAAGTAATCCTCATGGTCGTGAAGATGAAACTTGGATGCACGGGTGGACTGTATCTTATTGGGCATGGTGGATTTCTTGGTCACCGTTCGTAGGTATGTTTATCGCGCGTGTATCACGTGGTCGTACAATTCGTGAATTTTTAATTGCGGTATTGCTTGTTCCTACTGCTGTTACTATTTTATGGATGTCGATATACGGCGGCATTGCTATTGATCAAGTAGTTAATGGTGTGGGTGAATTAGGTGCTAATGGCTTAACTGAAGTACCTCTGGCTATGTTCCAGATGTTTGATGCATTACCTCTATCTAATATCTTATCGTTTATTGCGATTGTACTAGTATTAGTGTTTTTTATTACGTCATCGGACTCTGGTTCTTTGGTAATTGATTCAATCACTGCCGGTGGCAAAATTGATGCTCCAGTACCACAGCGTATTTTTTGGGCTGTGACTCAAGGTGCAGTAGCCGCTGCATTACTTTGGATAGGCGGGACTGAAGCGATTCAAGCACTTCAAGCTGGCTCTGTATCAGCAGGATTACCTTTCACTATTGTATTGTTATTTATGTGTTTAAGCTTAGTTTTAGGTTTACGAACTGAGCCTCGCTCAATTAAATAATACTTTGAGTAAGTAACACTTTTACTTAGTAACAAAAGCGCCGCAATTTTTGCGGCGTTTTTTTGTTTAACTATTTAAAATCATACCAATTCGCTTAATAAAGT
>NZ_WTKW01000294.1:0-5180 GCF_011378745.1 Pseudoalteromonas sp. Z1A6 | reverse complement strand
TTTATTAATTTATAAACATTAATAAAGTGCCTTATAACTCTTTACAGGTAACACCTTCAAGTACTGTAGTAAGCTCTTTTTTAGGATAGTAAAGCTCGCATTGGTTATTACGTAGTTGCAAAATAAACTTCTCAGATTTTATATTATGCGCGCCCATAATTACTCTGCCATCAGACCCTTTACTCATTGCATGATCAATTAGCAGTTCGCTACGTTTAGTAAATACCGAATCGGCAAGTGTTACTAATGTGCCTCCCTTAGCTTGTTGAATTGCCTGTTGTAGTGTTGTAATAACGCTGGGATTAACGCTCGTTAATATAGCGGGTTTAGCAGGCTCACTATCTACACTTTGGCATCCGCCTAAAGCGAGCAAGGTGGCTAATGGGAGTAATAATTTAGCCATTACCTTTCCTCACCCAGCGTTGGCCAAGTTAAGTCCATATTACGCTGGGTAAATTGTACCGGCATATTTAAAGGAATGAGAGATTCACGAGAGCTTGAAAAATTAGCTGGTTCTGCTTTTGCAGCAGCCGTTCTAACTGGACAACTGCCATTTTCAACATGAAATAATGCGGTGGCTAAAACGGCCTCGTCACTGTCGCCTAACTGATGATCAAAGTCGTCCTCAATTTCACAACCTTGAACATCAGCATCAAATTGTGGAGTAGGGGTTGGTGTAAAACCCGCAGCGTATTCGCCAAATCCTTTGCTATTTACGCCACTAAACTGAATAGTGTAATAGGTTGTTGCGCAGTTATGAGTTGGGGTAAAGCCATAGGGCTTACCGCAGGTTGTGTCGCCAATTAAAATAACTTCTGCGTCTATACCTTTTAAACCATTAATAAAAGCTTCTGATGCCGAACAGGTGCCTGATGTGCTTAATACATAAACCTTTGATAGGTTTAAATCAGGTAGGTTTTCACCTGTGCTAAAAAAAGTAGAGTAATCTATTTCTTCATCAATAAATGGAAAAGGCGAATCAACAGGTTGTTTATCGTTTTGTTGAGTTTGATAATAAAAGCGGTTGTTAACGTTGGCATTACCGGCAACCATATAAGCTAATTGTGCCGACAGTGCTAATAAACCACCACCGTTATATCTAAAGTCGATTACAAGCTCATCAATACCATCGGTTTTAAACTTATTTACCGCATCAATAAGTCCTTCTTGGGCAATGCTTATATGGCTATTAAATTGCATGTAACCCACGCTTGAACCATTTGCGGTTGTAATCGTTTTAACATTTTGAACAGGTGTTTGTTCAATATTACCAGCGGTTACATTAAATGTTTTTTCGGCGCCATCGTTACTGCGTACAACAATAGTATGTGAGTCGCCGTTAGTAGGACTAAATAAACCTTCGTTAAGCGTATCTACACCCGACTCTGTATTGGTATTAATGCTAACACCGTCAACTGAAAGTACAGTATCACCACGTTGAAAGCCTATTTGGCTTGCAGGTGAATCATCTTCAAGATAAGCGACGCGTAAAATACGGTCGGCTGTATCGCCAATAAACGCCCAATTTATACCGTAACCAGAAGTAACGCCCGATTGCGCTTCTTGAAAGTAATCTTCAGTAGGTTCTGAAAAATGAAAGTTATCTTTTTTTGCCCCTGAGTCGGTAAGCTGCTCTGTTTTTAATTGAGCGAAGTAATCGGCTACTGTTGTAAAGCTTTCAGGGTCGTTATCGGCAATCTCATCATACCAAAGGTAGGTTTCGTCGCTCCAAGAGCGAAGCCAGAGCTTTTCATAAAGGGCAGAACCCGCTTGATCTGGGTAGGGGTTGTTGTTATTAAAGGGATCGTTATCCGTACGAGGGGTTTCGCAAAAGTTTTTTAAATCGTTAGAGGGCTCAAATACCGCCGCTGTCCATGTTGGGCTGCTACTAACAGGTGTTGTAACTACAGGAGCAGAGTCGATACCGCCTCCGCCGCCACAACCCGTTAAAGCAAAGCCCGAAAGTGCTGCAAAAATGGCAAGCGAGGTTTTATTATTTTTAAACATAGTTAAGGACTTTCTGTAAATAAGTTGTTTAAAATATTACAACACTCGCTCGTTTATTCAACATTTATAACTTTGATTTATGTAAATGAGTGTTAAAGCTTAGAGCTTGCTCGCACTACTTGTATCTGCAAATGCTTGCTTTTTCCACGCATTAAATAACTTTTGCTGTTTATCAGAGATTTTTAAACCGTATGTTTTCTGCATGTAAGCGTAAGTGTCGGCTATACGTTTACGTGCATAGACAGGCGGTTCAACTACACGTTGCTTAAAGTTTACTTTTACTTCGCAGCGACCATACTGTGTGGCGTTTTCGCTAAGCATGCCAAAACGATAATTAGAGCGATCGGCATTAATTTCGCCAATAGCTGGCGCTAAGTTATTTATATCAGCTTCCATTTTTCTAAATTTAGCACTTACTTTACGGCAGTTTTTACGTCCGCCATCTTGCCAACATTGTAGCTGATGACCAAATTCCCACGCCGGAACAATATGTTCCCATTCAATACGTAGTGCTCGTACATTTACTTTGCCTGAGCGGGTAAGTGTATTTCGAGGAATGTAACCACAGTTAGAAGGATCAGGAATGAGTTTTTTGCCTTCTTTTTTAATATCACAACCGCAGTAAATACTTTTGGCGTTGTCAGGGAGGGTTTTAATTAAATGTCTTTTAGCCGTTGAAAAACGGGTAAATTGTTCGGCAGATACCGAAAAACACACACAACAAGCCAGTAAGGCCAGAATAAATCGAGTCATATCCATCACAAATGTGAACTACAGGAACAGGCAGTTTAAAGCCTTGAAGATAAAAGATAAAGTTAACTTAAGGCCTGCACTTATATTACTAAAAAGTGTCCGATTAATTTTTTATTCAAAGTTATTTTCACTATTCATTTATTTCTTACTATTTATCGTATTTTAACCACACAAGATTATACGTTAAGGAGTATGCTTAAAGCTTACTCAATATGGGGATTTGGATTGCAAATGAAATTTGTTGATTATTATGCAGTGCTCGGAATATCGCCTGATGCAGACGATAAAGCGGTTAAAGTAGCTTATAAAAAATTAGCCAGAAAATATCACCCAGATGTAAGCAAAGAGCCTCAAGCAGAAGATAAGTTTAAAGAAATAGCAGAAGCTTACGAAGTCATTCATAACAAAGAAGAACGCACTAAATACGACGAGTTACGTCGTCATCAACAAAATCGTGCTCGTCAACAGCAAGGTAATTATGGTGGTAACAATGCCTCATCGCAAAGTAATTATCAGCAAAGCGATCCTCAAACCGATCAAGAGTTTTCTGATTTTGTTAATTCAATGTTTGGCGGCGCCGGTGGATTCAATCGTTCCGGGCAGAGCAGAAGTAACGCCGCTCGCGCGCAAAAAGGACAAGATGTGGAAATAGAGTTCCCGATTTTTCTTGAAGAGACTTTAGTTGATACCGTTAAGCCTGTTGAGTTTATGTTACCGCAGCGAGATAGTAGTGGTCGTGTCTCTGAAATTAAAAAATCACTTAAAGTGAAAATTCCCGCAGGCTCAGTAAATGGCGAACGAATTCGACTAAAAGGGCAAGGCGGATTAGGGTCAGCGAACGGGCAAAATGGCGACTTGTACTTACAAATTAGTTTAGTGCCCCACCCATTATTTGATGTTGAAGGTCATAACCTAAATATAGTCGTCCCTCTTGCACCATGGGAAGCGGCTCTTGGTACAAAAATAAATTTACCTACGTTGGCAGGCAAAATCCAATTAACTATTCCATCTAATAGTCAGTCTGGCCAACGCTTGCGTATTAAAGGCAAGGGATTAATGAGTAAAAAAGCCAAAGGTGATTTATTTGCTGTGCTTAAAATTGTTAATCCAACATCTGTTGATGATACCAGTAAAAAACTGTGGGAAGAATTAGCCGAAAAAGCTCACTTTGATCCCCGTAATAACTGGAGCAAGCCATAATGCAAATTATCGTGACACAAAAAGATGATTTACTTACTAGCAAAGAGCTATGTTTGAGTAGTGATATTAGCGAAGCAATTTTATATGAGCTAGTTGAGCACAATATTGCGGTTCCAATTGAGGGGAAGCATGTTACGCAGTGGCAATTTACGGTATCTGCAGTGACCTTAGTTAAAAAAGCGGCCCGTATTCAACATGACTTTTCGTTAGATTGGTCGGCAATAGCTTTAGTTTTACAATTGCTGGATGAGCGTGATGAGTTGATTTTCGAAAACGAAATGTTAAAGCGACATTTGAGTCGATTTAAACACTTGGAATAAAATCTGCCCTTGGGTACTTCCTAGGGCTTATTTACTCTTTGGTGAGAGTGCGCTAGTTCTTAAAAATCAATATGACTACTTTGATTTATTCTTACTTTTAATTCGGATAAATCGTTTTAGTCGTATGTTTTGCATAAGTAGTAATATTCCACTTAGGCAAAAAAGTACGCTGGTTGCTGCAAAACTAATAAGCAGCGGATTATTAAAATCCTCTCGCTCATCGTAATCCATAATATGTAACATCCAAAAAAAGTCGAAAATTCGCCATAGTGTGCTGCGAACGGTGACAACTCTGCCGTTATTTTCTGACAAGTACAGTGTTGTGTTAAATGTGTCGTCAAATTGTACCTGCCAAACATTGGTTTTATATCCAACTTCTCGCATACCTTGCTTTAGCAGTACAGCGCTTGTCACTTGAGCATCAATAAGTAGGTGTGCTTTAGCATTTGCGGTAATTTGTATTTTAGTTGGCGGCTCAAAAGGCCGGCCTGTTATACCGTTAAAGCTTTGCTGTTCATCTTTATTTATTACTGTAATTATAGGTGTGGTTAAAAAGTTCTCAAAAATTATTTGTGTTGGATTAACCACCTGAGATGCAATATCGTTAAGGGAGGCAACATAATCAGCCTGCGTAAATGGGTTATTAAGAGTACGTGTTGCAAGATGCTCCCCATGAACTTTATCAAGAGGAATAGCGCTCATGACTAAACCGCCTAATAGCCAAGCTAAAATTTGTAATGTGAGCAAATAACCGAGCCATTTATGTAACTTGCGAGCATACTTAAATATTTTTTTATTCATGTTTTAGTCTTATTATTTTTAGAGGCTAGTTTATTACATTAATGGGATTAGTTACTGCGACATTTTGTCGCAGTTTAAACTATAGCTTACTGTAATCAT
>NZ_WTKW01000293.1:0-5187 GCF_011378745.1 Pseudoalteromonas sp. Z1A6 | reverse complement strand
GCTATTTAAAGAAAGCTTGAGGCTGGTTAGAAGAGATGGTATCTACGCCGATAATATTATTACCGAGCTGCTGCTCATTGTTAGCAATGGCCTCCCAAAAACCAAAAAAAGCCCTTATAAAAATAGTGCTTTTGTGTAGCAACGTAGTAATTACCTTGTCCTACCTCATCAACAAACAAGATAATTAAACCTTTCTCTCACTAAACCCCATTAAAATAAAATTTACATAGTTAACTTAGTGGTGATATAACTGAATGTGTTTTAGGAACGGAGTTGGTGATAAATCAAACCGTTAGCTGCCCGCTAAAAAATATTACTCAACTAGCTTACCCTCACACCTTTTACTTAAGGAAAGTAAAAACCCTAACTAAAACAGCGTTTACCACATTTTAAAATAACAAAAAGCACAAGTAGGTTGTACTAATGGAAGAGTATTTAATCGTTAAACAAAAAAGTAGATACCCTATCGCTGTTGCGGCTTTATTGCTGTTATTGGTTTTGGGCTATTTAATTAAGATACTACTTTTCTCAAGTGATATTCCTGAACGTTATTTAAAGCCAATACTAGTCTCTCAAGTATCATTACCCAATGTATTAAAAGGAATTGGTACAATAGAGCCTACACAAAGAGAGCTTTTGTCTGCGCCGCTAAAAGGCAATATCAACACACTTACAATTCGTGAAGGGCAAGCTATAAAAAAAGGCCAAGTATTGGCAAAGCTGACTAACTACGAATTGGAACAAGATATACATAATGCGAGTTACGAGCAGCTTAATTTAGAATCTCAAGTGGCTATTGATAAAAGCAATTTAGCAATCAAGCTCTCGCAAATTAAAGTCGACTTATCAAAAGCTAAAATGGCATTGCAACAGCAAGCGCTTGAATTAAATGCTAATAAAGTTTTAATGGAACAAGGTATTATTTCTGCAATTCGCTTTAAACAAAGCGAAATGCTTTACAAGCAAAGTGAACTTGAAGCTAATGCCAAACATGATGAACTTAGTCTATTTACAGAGGCATTCGATCAGCAATTAATTGCGCTTAATAACAAGGTAAACATAGCAAAAAATAAGCTTAGCTATTTAAAAAGGCGTCAAGAGCAACTAACACTCACAGCAAACTTTGACGGCACCGTAAGTCAAAATTTAGCTAAATTAGGCCAAGCGGTCACGCAAGGGCAATCACTGTTTGAGTTAATAGAGACCGACAACTTACTGGCTAAAATACAAGTCCCTCAGTATTCATCTAATCAGTTACGAATAGGCCAAAAAGCAGACATAGTTACACCCAGTGGCACAATTGCAGCTAAGGTTGATTACATTGATACAGTAATAAGAAATGGCGCTATTAATGTATTTTTAGTATTAGACACTCCCCCACCATCATGGCTTAGAAGCAGCCAAGCAATAGAAGCCCATATTTATTTGGAGCAATCTTTAGTAGTTCAAAATATTAAAAAACCGAATGATTTTGATAACTACAGCAAATGGAAGGTCTACGAAATAACACCATCGAGTAAAGCTATTCTTACCAATATAAATTATAAAACGACTGAGCAAGACACCTTGAGCTTTAATGAAACGCTAAAAAGTAATTATGTATTATTACTGCCTGCTGATTATGCCACTAAAAATAACTTTGATTTAATAGGCGCTTTTAAATGAGTTATTCGCTGATAGAGTTTAATAATGTTTTTTATCAATACCCTAATACCAAAATTAATACACTTAAAGCTATAAACTTTAAAATAAACAGTGGTGATTATATTGCAATTACGGGCACCTCAGGCAGCGGTAAAAGTACCCTACTTTCTATTTTAGGCTTACTAAATATACCTAGCCAAGGGCAATACACTATTTTAGGCACTAACACAGCAAACTTAACACCCGATGCGATTGCAGCCATTAAAAACAGAGAACTTGGTTTTATATTTCAAAACTTTAATTTGTTAAATCATTTAAGCGTATTTGATAACGTGGCTTTGCCACTCAGTTACAACAAATCGGTGCCTAGAAAGGATTACCAAAAAAAAGTAGAAGCTGCGCTTAATAAAGTAAATATGCTTGAATTTATTGATAGAAAGCCAAGCCAATTGTCAGGCGGGCAACAACAAAGAGTTGCTATTGCTAGAGCATTAATAAATGAGCCCTCTATTATTTTAGCCGACGAGCCTACTGGTAATTTAGATTCGAGTAATAGCGAACAAATATATCAGTTACTCAATAAGCTAAACGACGAAGGCAAAACAATTTGCTTAATAACACATGATGAAAACCATGCTAAAACAGCAAAAACGCGTTTGTATATTCAAGACGGACAGCTTAGTACACAAGGTTTTTGATGCTGAACTTAATTACTGATCTGACCTTAAACTGGCTAAAATATGCTAAGCAAAATACTAAATTATGGCTTAGCTGTTTGTTGCTGAGTATTCCTTTATGTTTAATTTTAAATATAAGTAATATTCATAGTCAGTTTTTATCAGCCGATTACACGGCAATAAATAACATCCACAACATTAAACAAGTTTACTTAAGTGACACTCAAAATGACTTACCCGTTGATGAGTACATTTTTGATGAAATAACCTTATTGCACCAAGATTTAGTTGGCGTTTTTGAGCGTTCTATTGATTTATCATTAAAGCTTTCGGTTAATCATGATAGTGAGCCTGTTAAGGTAAGCTTTATATCGGGGGGGTATAAACAATTAGGTATCATTCCTGCCTTAGGCAGCTTTGAGAAATTAGATTACCCAAAACAAGGCAGCGCACTAAGTGCCGCCATTAGCTATTCGTTTTGGCATACTCATTTTAAAGGTGTCACTGATATTATTGGCAAACAGCTTGTTGTTAATAATAAAAGCATAAACATTGTCGCAGTAATGCCAAAAGAGTTTAAAAGCTTTAAACGTGCCTATGAACCTAAACTTGTTATTCCTTACTCGCAACTTAAACGTATTTTGCCTCAAGAAAGTAGCCTGACCCCAGATACATTTACGTATATTTTAGGGCACGTTAAAAATAAAACACTCTTTTTAAGCTTGCTAAATAAGCACTTACAAAACGAAATGTTTATATTTGATAATACCGAACTTAAGTTTAGTGATGGTATTGGCGTTAACCCAACTCACTTTAATAAAATAATAAAGCGCCTAAATTTATTGCAGTTACTTTATTATATTTTGCTCTTATTTAGCTTTATTGCCTTTTGTGCATTTTACTGTGCAGAGTCAATTAAAAAGCAACAAGAAGAAACTATACGCAAATTATGCGGAGCCAATAACACACACATTTTTGTGCAGCAAATTACTGATATCGTACTCACAAGCCTACTACTTGTTATTGTAATGTGCGTTTTGTATCCACTGAGCGACCGCATCAGCGCAATTTTATTACCAAGCCTGAACCAGCTAAACAGCTCTTTTTCATTATTTACGCTGGCGGTATTTTACATTGTTATTATTACTTTTTTATCGACGCTTAGTTATTTTCAACGAAGGTGGATACACAGCAGTATTGGACGCGGCCAAAGTGCAACAACAAGCGAAAAAGTACAAGTGTTCTCATTGCTTTCGTTACTTACTAGCCTTGCTATTACAAGTGTTTACATTAGTAGTTTGGTTATTTACAGCCAGATTAATTTAAATAATAAAAGTATGGGTTTTAATGCAGATAATATTCTAATTGCCAGCTTTAGTTTTCCACAATCACCTAGCGAGGCCTTTAATGCAAATAACTCTGCTCAACAATTAATTCAGCAATTAAATTCACTGCCTATTATTGAAGAAGTATCACTTAGCTCTTCCCCACCACTATCAGATCGCAGTGGATTTAGTGCATGGTACACCGTTACCGGACAAGCTATCAGTTCGGGTAAAAGCGCCAGTACCGCAAGCCATAGAGTGAGCCCACATTACTTTAAAACTATTGGCGCTAAGCTTATCTCTGGGCAAAGCGTGCAATGGCAACAGTACCAAAACATTGTCGTTAACAGCGCGTTATGGGATCAATACTTTGCAGGCACAGAACTAAGCCAAGCTTATTTATTAGCCCAATTTGATACTGGAAAAGTAAAACATAAAGTAGTTGGCGTTGTTAATGATATTTATAACGAAGGAGTCGACACACCGGTTCAGCCAACTGTATATAATGTAATAAGTGCCCTAACAGGTTTTGAAACAATTATAATTAAAACTTATGCGCCCATCACACAAGTTGAAAGTGAACTCCAAACGGCAGTAAGAGCATTAAGTGTTAACTTTAACGATTTATCACTTACCCCCCTTTCGTCTTTAGTAAAAAATGAGCAAGCCCCTAGAAATGCATTACTTATAATTACCGTTGTGTGTTCCTCAATTCTTCTACTCTCTGCGTTTTTATACAACTACAGCAGTATTAAACAGCTTACGGCTAAATCATCCACAGAGCTTGCATTAAGACGTGCTATGGGCGCTCGCAACTACCAAATATGCTATTTATTTTTAAAGCTCTTTTTCACTGCATTTGTGATAACCCACATAGTTATTATTGCGCTATTTTTCACCCAACATGAAAAACTACAAACTTTTTTATTTCAACAATCCGTTTTTGACCTAAACACGATACTTACAGTGCATTTAGTCATTTTGTTAGCGGTTATATGTATTATTGCTATAGAGATTAAAAAAACACTTAACAATTCGTGGAATAACTTAACTTAAGGATAAGCATGTATAAATTACTACTAGCTACACTACTTATATACGGCGGAAATACATACGCTGAGCAGTACAGTTTCTCTCATTACCAAATGGTTAAATCGCCCATTAATAATACCGCACCACAAATGTTTTTATTTAACAGCAAAGGCGAGCTGATGCATTACTCTGATAAATATTTACCCAATATTTTATCCATTTTTAAAAATAAACAAAGCCATCCTGATTCTGATTTAATTAAAAGTAATTTAGAGCAGCTATTAACAACATTGCCCGATTTTACCCAGCAAAAGTATACGTTGTTTTACACCTCAATAGATGAAGGTATAGGCCCCTGCCCGCCTTGTAGGCAACAAGAAAAAACCATCGACATGCTTAAAAGTAAGTTTTCAGATAAGCAGCTAAAGGTTCATTCAATTTCTATAATTGCCAGTGACTACGGTATATAAAAAAAACCCGCTAAATAACTTTAGCGGGCTTTTTGTTGC
>NZ_WTKW01000292.1:0-5204 GCF_011378745.1 Pseudoalteromonas sp. Z1A6 | reverse complement strand
CACACAACGACTAGTTGTCGTTGTGTGCTTTTATAACTTTTCTTTATTTAGTTATTAAATAACAGAAAGCTCTATTTCAATATTGCCACGTGTTGCGTTTGAATAAGGGCATACTTGATGCGCTTTATCTACAAGCTCTTGCGCAGCTGCTTTATCCATATCACCTAGTGATACAGCCAATTTTACTGCAATACCAAAACCGCCTTCAATAGCACCAATAGACACTTGTGAATTAATATGTGTGTCGCTTGGTAAATCTATTTTTTCGCTACCTGCTACAAATTTAAGTGCGCCAATAAAACATGCTGCATAACCTGCGGCAAATAATTGCTCTGGGTTAGTGCCTTGTCCGTCGTCTCCGCCTAAACCTTTAGGTGTTGATAAATTTACATCTAAACGACCATCATCAGATTTAGCTACGCCTTCACGGCCGCCAGTTGCAGTTGCTTTTGCTGTGTAAGCTACGTTTTGTAATACATTCATAATGAACTCCAAAGTTTTAAAATATCAATCAATTTAGTTTGTGTGCAAAATAATAGAGCAAGTAATTAGAGATTGCAAATACTTTGCATGCAAATTAAAATAGCATGTATTGAAATAAAGGATAACGTTATGCCGTTTGAGCAATTAAAGTTAAAAAATCAGTTATGCCACCGGTTATATATGGCATCTAACAGCATTGCGCGTGCGTATCGCGAGCCTTTAAACGAGCTAAATTTAACTTACCCGCAATACGTAGTAATGATGGCGCTGTGGGAGCAAGACGAAATAACAATTGCAGGGCTAATAGATAAAACCGCGATCGACGGCGGTGCAATGACCCAAATACTCAAAAAAATGAGCGAAAAATCATTACTGGCTGTTATTAAAGATGAGCACGACAAACGCAAACGCCTAGTGAAGCTAACCCAGCATGGCCAATCACTTAAGTTAAAAGCAGCCGATATTCCTAAAAATATTTTATGTAAATTTGATAGTGTAGATGCAACACAAGCGAAGCAGTTGATGCAGCTGCTCGATTTAGTAGTAAACGACTTAGCCGATTAGGCTCTTAATTTTTAAACAATAAACGTGTTTTAAAAGGTTTTAAAAATGACTCATATTAAAAAATTACTATTAGCTGCGGCATGTAGCACTGCACTTTTAGGCAGCAACGCCGTACTTGCTAATACCGCTAATCAAAATGCTGATTTAAAAACAGTAGCCACGTTTGATGCGCAGCACCCACCGGGTAACATTGCTATTACGCCATCGGGTAGAAAGTTTTTATCAGTACATGGTTTTTACGGCCAAAAGCAAAAAATTATGGAGCTTTTAAGCGATGGCACAACTAAACCCTACCCTAATGAAGAATGGGCTTACGCGTACAATAACGGTAAAGGTTTTTACGATGTACTTGGCATAAACGTATCAAGCGATGGCGTTTTATGGATGCTCGACACATCAGGGCCAGATCGCGCTGGGCGCTTAGTGGGTTGGGATACAAATAAAGAGCAACTGCATAAAATTATTTACCTCGCAAAACCAATGATTACCGACACCTCATTTTTAAACGATTTAGTCATCGATAATAAACATGGCGTTGTATACATTGCCGACACAGCCCATGGCAGCCAAGCCGCTATTATTACGGTTAACCTTAAAACAGGTGTCGCTCGCAGAGTATTACAAGATAGCCATTACACTACAGCCGAAAATATCGATATGGTTATTGATGGCCGCACTATGAGCATTGGCGGACAACCTGCCCGCTTAGGTGTTAACCCAATTACGCTTGACCCTAACGAAGACTGGCTTTACTTTGGATCTATGTCGGGCACGTCGGTTTACCGTATTGCCACCAGCGATATAAATAACGAGAGCCTTTCGGCTAAAGCACTTGAGGATAAAGTTACGCGTTACGGCACTAAGCCAATTTCAGACGGTATTATTGTTGATGGCGGCGGTAACGTATACGTAACCGACATAACCAACGGTGCAATTGGCGTAATTAAACCTACTGGCGACTACGAAGTATTATTTAAAGACGATCGTCTTAGCTGGCCAGATGGTTTTAGCTACGGAGCTGATGATAAAATATACTTTACCGTTGACGATTTACATAATTCGCCTGTACTTAATAATGGTAAAAATAAAAGCCACGGTAAGTTTAAAGTAATGTCGTTTGAGCCTTTAGTAAAAGGAAAAGTAGGCCGTTAATTTACTTTTTAAGTGACTACATTTTTTAAAAAGCCTTGCACATTTAAGTGACCCAATAGTTGCAGGGCTTTTATTAGAAAAAACACCACGCTGGTGCACTTTTTAATAATGCTTCACCACTTTGGTGCTAACCCTTAAGTATGTATTTACACTTAAATACTAAACACCTGATTTCTATTCATAAAATATTCAAGTTAATGTTGGCATACTTCTTCCTATAGACTGATGTGTTCAGTGAAAATACCAAGGAAAAACCATGTTCAACTTATATCATACCCTTTACCTTTTATGGCGTTTAGACATTAGCGTTTGGCAAGTTAACGACCCTACAAATACCCGCACTACCGCTGATAAAGAACGCGCCTATGTTAAGTAGCATCTTATTGTGTAAAGGCTTGGCATAAAGCTTAAATGTATAAACCTACTTTAGGCTAAGCTTTTGCGCACTATGAAATTTATGCGTACATTTTTTATTAAACTTAAATTAACCGTTCAATATAAAAACAGCCCTCTTGTAATAAACTCCACATTTAAAAACATCAAAAAATTAGTAAAAACACTGCGTTTATAACTTTGCAAGCAGCTCAATTGCATTGTATTGTTGCACCCTATTGAAAATTTTTAATTGGAACGTGTATGAACGCTTTGGAAGTTAATTTTGATGGCTTAGTGGGTCCTACTCACAACTACGCTGGTTTATCGTATGGTAATGTTGCCTCGTTGAATAACGCAGCAAGCTTTTCAAATCCTCAAGAGGCGGTACTTCAAGGCCTTGAAAAAATGAAAGCCATGCACGACAAAGGCCTAACTCAAGGTGTATTTGCCCCTCATGCACGCCCCGACTTAAACGTACTACGCCGCTTAGGCTTTACCGGTAACGATGCACAAGTCATTCATAAAGCGTTTAAAGCCGATCCTATTTTATTACGTGCGTGTTATTCAGCATCTGCAATGTGGACAGCTAATGCCGCTACGGTATCGCCATCTCCTGATACAACCGACGGCAAAGTACATTTTACTTCAGCTAATTTAAATAATAAGTTTCATCGTTCATTAGAGCCTGCAACCACAACACGCTTATTAAAAGCCATGTTTAATAACGACAAGTACTTTGCACACCATACCCATTTGCCAGACCAAGGCTTTTTTGGCGACGAAGGTGCAGCAAACCATACTCGTTTTTGTGACAGCCACGGCGAGCAAGGTCTTGAAATGTTTGTATTTGGTGCCAGCGCGTTTAACAGCCAATTACCAAAACCCGCTAAGTTTCCTGCAAGGCAAACACTTGAAGCCTCAGAAGCAATTTGTCGCTTACATAACTTAAAAGATTCAAGCCAAATTTTACTACAGCAAAATCCAGACGTAATAGACCAAGGCGTGTTTCATAACGATGTAATTGCAGTAGGTAACGCCAACGTATTACTGTGCCACCAGCAAGCATTTTTAAACCAAGCTTTGGCACTGCAAGATATTCGCGAAGCGTATGTGGGCAATAAAGAATTTTATATTATTGAAGTACCTACCGATAAAGTAAGCATTACCGACGCTGTAAGTAGCTATTTATTTAACAGCCAGCTAGTGAGCCTTGAAGATGGTTCAATGCTGTTAGTGGCACCACAAGAGTGTAAACGTAACAGCGCAGTTAATGCGTACATTGAAGAAATGATCATGGCGGATAACCCAGTAAACCAAGTGCAGTTTTTTGATTTACGCCAAAGTATGCAAAATGGCGGCGGACCTGCGTGTTTGCGTTTACGTGTGGCTCTTAACGAGCAAGAACTTGCTGCGGTAAACCCAGAGGTTATTTTAACGGATACTAAATACACACAACTGTGTGACTGGGCTAAACGTAACTACCGCGACAAGCTAGGCGCAAGTGACTTTGCAGACTCAGCCCTACTCACCGAAAGCTACCAAGCACTTGATGAGCTTACACAATTACTTAATTTAGGCTCAGTGTACGACTTTCAATTAGAGCGTTAATACCTCAGTCAATACAAAGGCTAATACAAAAATAGCGAGCAAAGGCTCGCTATTTTTATTTGTGCTTGTGTTTGTGCTACTAGAATTTAAACGTCTTTATTAACCGTAATGGCCGACGCCATAGACTCAGATATATGCAGCGTACGCTGCGGAAACGGAATACTCAGCCCAGCACCTTCAATAGCTTCTTTAACACGTTTATTTAAATCCCACACAGTTTGCCAATAATCACCATTTACAGTCCATGCACGTAATTGAATGTTTACCGCGCTTTCACCTATTGATGTCACCATTACTTTAGGTGCAGGCTCTGCGAGTAATCGGCTCTCTGATGCGGCTAATTCTTTAAGCACATTTAAACCAACGTCAATAGAGTCGGCATAGGAAATACCCACCACTATGTCCATTCGTCTTTTGCCATTACGGGTAAAGTTTTTAATATTGCCACCCCACACCTTACTGTTAGGGGATGCAATATAAAGACCGTCGGTGGTTTTAAAAATAGTAGTAAATAAATGTATTTCACTCACCGTGCCAAGCGTGCCACTGGCATCAACAAAGTCGCCTATTTTAAAAGGTCTGAGTATTAATAGCATAATTCCAGCGGCAATATTGCTCAGCGTATTTTTAAGAGCTAAACCAATCGCTAAACCAGCAGCGCCCATTAGCGCAATTAAGCTTGCCGTATTAACGCCAAAAATATCTAAAATAAATAGCCCGCCAATTATATAAACTAAATAACCAGCAATACTCGATAAAAGAGGAAGCAGCGTACTATCCACTCTTTTTAATGGCGATTTAGAGTTTTTAATCGCTTTTTTAACCGAACGCGCAATAAGCGCGCTCGCAACTAAAATCGCCAATGCTAAAACCACTTTGTAACCTAAAGTGATGATTGTTTCTGAATGGCTTTGCCAAAACGCTAAAAGTTTCTCTTTCATGTTTGTTCCGATAAATGTGGCTGAAACTCAGCAAAATAATGGTTAAATTTAATAAAAACCGACTTCAAAAGAAGTGGCGCG
>NZ_WTKW01000291.1:0-5232 GCF_011378745.1 Pseudoalteromonas sp. Z1A6 | reverse complement strand
TTAATTTATTATTTAACTTATCAATAATACTCACTAGCACTTCGTATTCTTTGTTAGTCAAAGAGCTTAGTAATTGTTTTTCCCAATTAAGTGCATCGGGCGCTATTTGTTCATATAAGCTTTGACCTGCTTTGCTCAGTACAAGTAAGGCCGCGCGTTTGTCTTGCTTATTTAGCTCACTTCTCACTAAACCTTTATCTATTAAAACTTTTACCGCGCGTGAAACAGTCGACTTGTCCATATTTGCTTGCGCGCATAAATCCTTTGCGTTGCTTTGGCCATACTGCGCTAAATTAGCAAGTATTCGCCACTGAGGAATATTTAAACCGTATTTAGTTTGATAAACCTCGGCAAAGTCGTTACTTACACGTGTTGCTACATTCGTTAATTGATAAGGTAAAAACGTTGCTAAATCAATTTTCATTTTTAGTTATCCCAGCTTTGTAAGGTTTACTTTGGTGTTCATTAATATTTACGCAGGTGCGTAGTTGCACATTTGATATTAGTCTCACTTGAGAGTATCTTAACTGAAATAAAAATAATATTAAACCAACCCCCCCTCTCACAGGAGTCAGTAATGGCGACACAATTAAGTTATATGACAGGTTTTGGTAATGAATTTGAAACACAAGCGCTACCCGGTGCACTGCCAATAGGACAATTTAGCCCACAAAAGGTTAAATACGATTTATACACTGAGCAATTTAGTTCGACTGCATTTACGGCTCCTCGCGCTTCAAATCGCCGCACTTGGTTTTACCGCCTTCGTCCTTCGGTAGTGCAAGGTGATTACCAAGCAATTGATAACGGCCTAATAAGAACAGCCCCAATTACTGAGGCCGTAACACCACCAACAATGCTACGTTGGAATCCTATTGATATGCCTTCACAGCCTACTGACTTTATTGATGGCTTGGTAACGATGGCAGCTAATGGCAGTGCTAATGGGCAATCGGGTATTGGCATTCATGTATATGTCGCTAATCAGTCAATGCAAGGACGTTACTTTTGCAATGCCGATGGCGAAATGTTGTTTGTTCCTCAGCAAGGTGAGTTATTAATTCACACCGAGTGCGGCAAGTTAAGCATTAAACCAGGTGAAATTGCTGTAATTCCCAGAGGAATTAAGTTCTCTGTTGATTTAATTGATGATACAGCGCGGGGTTATATTTGTGAAAATTATGGCCATGCGTTAGAGCTTGCAGAGCGAGGACCTGTTGGTGCAAACGGTTACGCCAACGACAGAGACTTTCAATACCCCGTTGCTGCCTTTGAAGATAAAAAAGGTGACTTTGAGCTTGTATCTAAATTCAACGGTAATTTATTTAGCTGTGAAATTAAGCACTCTCCTTTTGATGTGGTTGCATGGACCGGTAATAGCTCACCCTATAAATACGACTTATCGCGTTTTAATGTAATAAATACAGTGAGTTTTGATCACCCCGACCCGTCTATATTTACCGTGCTAACCTCTCCTTCTGCTACTGAGGGTATGGCAAATGTCGATTTTGTGATATTTCCACCACGTTGGATGGTAGCCGAAAATACATTCCGCCCGCCGTATTATCACCGCAATATTATGAGTGAATTTATGGGCTTGATTGAGGGTGTGTATGATGCAAAAGAGCATGGTTTTGTACCTGGTGGTGCAAGTTTACACAATTGTATGTCGCCACATGGACCTGAAGCCGACGTATTTGAAAAAGCCTCAAATGCTGAGCTTACACCACAAAAATACGAAAACACATTGGCCTTTATGTTTGAGTCGCGCTATATAATTTCACCAACAAAATATGCACTAGAAGGCAAAGAGCGCCAACCAAACTATACCGATTGCTGGCGTACTATTAAAAAACAATTTACAGGTTCACAGGATTAATTATGAAATTATACAGCTACTTTCGCTCATCAGCGGCCTATAGGGTACGTATAGCGCTTAACTTAAAAGCAATTGATCATGAACTTGCTATTGTTAACCTTTTAAAATCGGAGCAGCTTGGGGAAGAATACTTAGCGACTAATCCGCAAGGGTTACTACCTGCACTTGAAACCGATAATGGTGTTTTAGCACAATCGCTTGCAATACTGGAATGGCTTGATGAAACTTATCCGCAATCGCCATTAATTACAGGAACTGCGTGGCAAAAAGCACAAATAAGAAATTTAAGCTTTGCCATTGCCTGCGATATTCATCCTGTTAATAATTTACGCGTGCTGAAGTATTTATCGAACGAATTAGGTGTTGATGACGAGGCTAAAAATAAGTGGTATCGACATTGGATAGAAGTGAGTTTTGAAAAAATAGAACTGATGCTAAACGAAAATGATGACTACTGTTTTGGTAATCAACCAACACTTGCTGACATTTGTTTAGTGCCGCAAGTATTTAATGCAATTCGTTTTAACGTAAATATGAGCGCTTATCCAAAAATTGCAGCTATTTACGAACACTGTAATAAATTAGCTGCATTTAATGATGCTGCACCGCAAAATCAACCCGATGCAAATTAAGCTAGTTCAGTAACTAACTAGAGTTCAGGTTAGCTAGCTTTGTAGCGCACTATGAATAACCGTAATGTGCTCAATTAAATCTAAGCCCAGATCAGTTAAATATCCGCCATCTGGGCTATCTATAATCCCTTTTTCAAATAAACGTTGCGCTGCACTAAGTAAGCTTGGCTCTGCGTCTGAGTGTAATTTAATACCCTGCATTTTACTGTCGCGAGGAAACTTCGCTAATAGTGTGAATTCTTCGATCATTGTTTGATTAAATTGCATTGTGTGCACCTTTTTATTTGAATCCAAGTTGTTCTGTGAGTAACTAAGTTTATAATTAAAATCACTTTGTGTACTTTACACTAGCACGTTTTTTAGCTTAATGTATTATTTTTAACCCTCCCTATTTAAAGGCCTCTAATGCGTAACTTTTTAATTCTATGCTTTTGTTTTAGCAGCTTATCGTATTCAATACTTAGTGAAGCAACAACCCTTAAAACCCATTCAATTATTGATGCAAACCAGTTTGTAAATGAAGAATCAAACTGTTGGTACGACAACAAACGCTATAGCGAAGGCGCGTTAATACAAATTCACTCTTTTACACTTTTATGCGGTGCTAAAAACCCTCAACACAGTAACAGTCAACTCATTTGGCTTAAAATAGATAAACAAGGTAATGCTATTTACCCAACCGCTCCTAAAACAATCACTGTGAATTAGCGCTAAAAGCTGATTTGAGCTACAATGCACGCAGTTTAAATAAGTAGTATGGCTATGGATAATCAACCTAAAAACCCTTTACATGGGGTAACGTTAGAACAAATACTTGTTGAGTTAGAACAGCGACTTGGCTGGAGAACCCTTGGCGAGCAAGTGAAAATTAAGTGTTTTACTGATCAACCGAGCATTAAATCGAGTTTAAAGTTTTTGCGTAAAACGCCTTGGGCTCGCGATAAAGTGGAAGCACTTTATATTCACACTATAAATAACAAACCTATTCGTAGACCAAAAAGTGCACCGAGAGAAACATCTTCTCAAGCGCCGGATACAACAGGGTTTGTTTGGCCATCAATTAAAAAATGATGTAAAAAAGGAGCTAATTTAGCTCCTTTTTTAATTGTAACTAGCGCGATTTATTGCTCTTTGCAAATCACATTTAATGAGGCCGGCTCAATAGTAATAACGAGTCTGTGAGCAGTTTTAACTTCCCCATCAAGTACGTACTTAAGCTCTCCTTCGCCTGTCACCTCGACTCTTTTAGCATTTGTATGATGCGAATTTATAGCTAAATGTGTTTGCGTTAAACTGCTAAACATCAGTTCTGCAATACTCAATATTGTCGTAGAATTTTCATTATTTGGTGTTAGCCAATTTACATCAAGAAGCCCGTCACTATGATCTGGCTGCCCACCACCTTGAGCCAATAACGTTGTAAAAGGCGCAGCATTAGCCACAATAAAGCTATTTGTACATATTTCTTTCGGCTCATTATCATCGAGTTTTACACTAAGTAGCTGTGATTTTTGCTCACCAAAGGCTTCAAAAAAACCATTTAAATAGGCAAGTTGCCCCGACTTATTTTTCGACTCTCTATCTGCTTTTTCTATCATAGATTGCTCAAAACCAATACCCGCTAATAAAAGTACTAATTCGTTATTACAATAAGCGGTATCTATTGTGCTTGTTTGACCATCTATAATTAAGTCACAGGCTTGTTCAACAGGAATAAATTTAGAGCTAATCCCCATTAATACATGCGCAAGTGCGTTTGCAGTCCCCATTGGTATAATACCTAGCTTACATTGTGTATTTACAAGTACGCTTGCAACTTCGGCCACTGTACCATCGCCTCCACACGCTATTATCATGTCTGGTTTTTGCGTAATCGCTTGTTTAGCAAGCTCAATACCGTTTACGTCTTGTGAAGTAGTAAGTACTTTTAAATCGTAATAGGCCGATAACCGCGCAACAATTAAGTGCTCTTTTTCTTGCCATAATCGTGTACCAGATACTGGATTTGCAATTAAAACTGCTTTGTTTTTAATCAGCAGCTCGCCTTTTTTATGGCGCTTAGCTAAATGACGCAGCTGATGCTTATTTAAGTTTGCGGTTTCGCGGGTTTCCTTTATTTGTGCAAGTACTTCATGTACATCTGCATTTTTGTTTTGACTCAATAAATAAGCCGCCATTACAAAAACTGACCGCCCACGGCCTAAAGCACAATGTACAACTACGCGACGGTTTTCTTTAATATGATGATGTATCCAATTAATAGCCTGATTTAACTGAGAATGGGTAGGAATACTATGATCGAGCACCGGAATGTTTAAGTAATTTATATTCTCTTGTGTTGAACTCCACTCGAGTCCGTCAAATTCACACGTAACGTCTAAAATTGCAGTAATTCCGTTATCTTTTAATGTGTCTATGTCTGAGGGAAATAATCGGCAAGCTAAAAATAGGTTTTCGTTTATTTTTTGAATTGGCGGCACTTTATCGCGCTTACGTGACCAGGCATTATAAATTTGCACACCAAATAAAAATGGCACAAACGCCCAACGTATATAAAATGGGATCACCCCATTTTCACGTTTTCTAAATATTTTTGCTGTATTAAAAATATATGCGGTACTCACTAATAAAAGTGACAGTGCAGTCCAATAAAAAACAATAGCAAAGTAAACAGAGTTTACTTCCCAACCAATAAAAATAAGTAGTAATGCTAAAAGTGAA
>NZ_WTKW01000290.1:0-5239 GCF_011378745.1 Pseudoalteromonas sp. Z1A6 | reverse complement strand
TCATCTGCAGTATTAATACAGCAGATGAAAATTATGAGTGATTTATATAATCATCTTTTTTATCACCAAGGTAGAGCTTAAGTAGCTTTTCAGGCGCACTTGGTAGGTGCACACTTAAAAGTAATCCTGGGGTGTGATTAAAGTTACTGTCAATTCCCATACAATGAAATTGAGCGCCTAGCTTATGATATTGCTTTAATAAAATTGGTATGTCTTTTTTGTCTTCTTCTATTCCCATAACCAATGTTGATACATGATCTATGTTTAACGTGTGATCACTAATGAAGTCTTCAAACTCTGGATGAATTTTATTATTAAAAGGCGTATTGGCGCTAACACCTTGTTTATTATTAACCATTGCATGGTCAATAATTGCGACAGAACGAGGGTCGTAAAGCTTACTTAATGAAACAGTGCCATATAAAGTCCTATAACGTGGGTTTTGCGCCATAAACGCACCGATCCCTTTAAATAGCAGTAATAAGCCATGGTAACTGCCTTGATGTTTTTGAACTATAAACGAGCGACCCATTTCCAAGCACGGCTGTTGTTGATTAATAAAAGAGGGTTCAAAATTAAACATTTGCGATAAATAAAGGGCGCTCACGTCGCTATTTTTTTGTAATAAATCAGTTTGTCCAATTCGATAAGCTCCAATGATCTCTTCATTTTTATGATCAAAAATAAATAAATGCATGTAGGTTGCGTCAAACTTATCGGTATCACATGGCTCGCCGCTTCCTTCGTTTAATGTACGAAAGGTTATTTCTCTAAGGCGTGTTATTTCAGCAACACAATTAGGTATTTGATCTTGATAACCGTAATAAACGGAGTAACTTTTAAAGTCTAATAAGTGCTGCTCGCTTGGTAAGCTAGCAAGTTCACTCGTCATTTTTGTTTTATCAACATCCTGCATAATCGCTTTTAGTTGCATTGACTGGGCATCGTCTTGCCAAGGTGTTACAAAGCGTTCATCGTTTAAATAGCAAAGCAGGCGTGCAATATCGTTAATGTCGTCAGTTTTCTCAAATTTATTTAATAACTTGGGTGTAAGTAAATTACCAGCACCTAAATTAATGGACCTTTTTTGAATTTTAAGTAATTCACGTATTAGCATTAATAATCTAAATCGGTAGTAAATACGTCCCAAATTGTAAAACATAGGGCTATTTTGACCACTAATAAACACAGGTAATAAAGGGGCTTGTGTTTTTAAGGCTAGTTGAGCCGCTAAGCGATTCCATTGACCGTCGGTTACACGTTGTTTTTTTGATTGAAAAAACGAAACCCTGCCAGCAGGAAAAACCACAAGTAGGCCATCATTTTTAACATGACTAAAACACTGTTTAATTGCGCTGGTATTAATGGCTGCTTTTGGTTTTAGTGGATTAGCAAAAATAAAATAATCTTTAATTTCTGTAAATATTTTTAAACCAACGTTAGCCATTACTTTAGTATCGCTACGATAATGGGTGAGTAATTTGGCAATTATTACGCCCTCAATCATGCCATAAGGATGGTTACATACTACTATGCAAGGGCCTTGCTTAGGTATTTTGTTAATAACACTTTGTGCGCCAAGTACATTAATACCCAATACATTTAAAAGCTTTTCACTAAACTCCTGCTTATCTAAACCCGATAAATTATTAGAGAGGTATATATCACGCAGTTTATTTATACCTAATAAGCTATCGAGCAGTGGAGCGGCTGCTTTTAATATATGACCCAAAGGCGAGGCTGTGTTTATTGCAGCCACACTTAGGTTTGATACGGGGTGGTTTAGTTTTGTCATATATTAGTACTCTTAAGAATTTAAAGCAGTTGTTATTAAGTGCTGTGTATATTGAGACCGAGGCAAAACAATATTATGTTCAAGAAAGGTTAATAAAGTTCGCTTTTTTATAATGATTAGATAAATTTTATAGCTAAATCACCTGCTTTTTAGTGATAAGCAATTTAGTGTAGTTGAGATGAAAGCGTTTAATTATTAAAAAGTAAAATAATCAGAATTACAATGCAGCTCAAATAGGGCTGTAAATAATGCTTTTAGTTATATATAACTACTTACAACTCAAAAACTAGACTTTTAGGCTTAATTAATGCTATTTAAGGTACATATTCCTTAATAGAAAAATCCCGCCTTTATGCTAATTACTTTGCCCGTATCTGAGCTTACTCCTGGTATGTATGTTGATAGCGTTACTAAGCAACATGAAGGGATCAATAGCATAAAAATTAAGACCAGTGGCTTAGTGCGCGATAGATCTATTATTAAGCGTTTAGTCTCTGAAGGGGTGCTTGAGCTGCTTATAGATTTTGCTAAAGGTGATGCCCCAGTTCCTGCCAAATATAAGCCTCAAAGCAAACCTAAAACATCTAATAGCCAGCAAAAAGCCGAAAAAACACCTATAGCAATCTCAATTGAACAAGAATTTGCTAAAGCGAGTGTCAATTACGATCAGCATGGCCGAAAGCTACAGTCGTTATACGGTGACTTAACATCTGGCCTGAGTGTTAATATAAAAGTGCTTGATGAAATAGCCAGCGAAATAGTCAGCTCAGTTTTTCGTAACGCCAACGCCATGACTATTCTTACTCGTATAAAAGATAAACACAGCTATAACTGGCGGCATATGATCAACTGCGCCATTTTTACCGCTGTATTTACTAAATACTTAGGGTACAAAATGGCTGTTGTGCAAGAGCTTGCCATGGGCGCGTTACTTCATGATTTAGGCCAAGCTAAATTACCGCAGGGTATATTTTCAAAGCCAACTAAGGTTACTAATAATGAGCTCTTAGCGATTAAAAAGCATGTAGCTCAAGGTTTGGGTTTAGTTAAAGGCGAGAAGGGTATAACACCCCTTATGCTTGATATGATAGTGAATCATCATGAGCGCTTAGATGGCTCTGGTTATCCGCGAGGCCTACAGGCAGAGAAGTTAAGTCGTCCAGCGCGTATAATGGCAATTGTAGATGTGTACGATGCAATGACTGCCGATAGAATGCATCAAGATGGTGATGAACCAATCAACGTATTGCGGTACTTATTAGCCAATAAGCAATTGTTTGATGGTGAGTTAGTACAGCGTTTTATAAAGTGTTTAGGGGTTCATCCGGTAGGAACTATTGTAAAATTAACGAATGAACGTTTAGCCTTAGTGCTTGAAGGGAACGTATTAAATCCTATTAAACCTAAAATTAAGCTATTTTATAATGCTAAGCACAATCATCATGTTACACCGAAAGACATCGATTTAAGTGAGCACACCCAAGAGCTTAAAATACTATCAAGTGTTAAGCCCTTAGATTATCAGATTAATTTGTCTCGCCTGCTAAAAGAGCATTTGTTGAACTAGTTTTACTGCATTGCCTTTTTTTAGTTTGTTTTGCAGAAATAAACGCACCCAAAAAGCAATTTCCCATCAGTGTTAACCATAACAAAGTGCCTAGCTCTACGTGCAATGCAAAACAACACAGCGCTAAAGAGATCAACGCATTTAACATTGCCCCTAACCAATAATGGTTTACGGGGTTATCGCATTGTCCTGCTTGGGTACATGCGCAGTAGTTTGCTTTGTAAAAGCAAAACACACTCGCCCCACAAAATATTAGCCCTGTAATAATAAATAAAATGATCACAGTTTTACTTCCATTGCGATTTTATAATGAGTGTAAGTTGCTACTAATTTTAAGTCAATCTAAATGATAATTAATTACATTTAGAGTGTTTACTCTAATACCACACTTCTCATCCGATGAGTTTTAAATAGTTGTTAAAATGTCGTTAAAAAACATGTTTTTTACTGTCTTTTGACGTATTCATAGAGTTTTTTACAAAAAATTAAGGTAGTGTAATCACGTTTTAAATCCTAATAACAACACACATAGTACCCAGACAGTCAGTTTGGTTAAGGACTCAACAATGAAATTTTCTAAAACCCTTATTGCAGCTTCGCTTGCATTTGTTTCAGCTGATAGCTTTGCAGCTGCGTTTCAATTATCAGAGCAAAATGCATCGGGTTTAGGCCGCGCATACGCTGGTGAAGCTTCTATCGCAGACGACGCGTCTGTAGTTGCACGTAACCCTGCACTAATGACTTTATTTAAAGAAAAGCAACTAAGTGTTGCTGCTATTGGCGTAATCCCAGATGTAAGCTTAGAAGGTGAAGGCGCGCCAACTGGTATTGATCAATCTTCATTAGATGACGATAGCATTGCACCAAGTGCAGTGGTACCAGCAGCTTACTTTACTATGCCTTACAACGATAAAGTATCGCTTGGTTTTGGTGCATTTTCTAACTTTGGTTTATCAACAGACTTTGACGATGACTACTCAGCAGGACAGATTGCTGGTAAAACAGAAATCTTCACCGTTAACTTAAATGCAAGCGTTGCTTATAAAGTTACTGAAAAGTTTAGCTATGGTATTGGCTTAAACGTAATTTACGCTGATGCAACTATTGTGCGTCATGCTGGCTCTGGTTTACCATTTGCTTCAAGCACTGAAGTTGTGAACTTGGAAGGTGATGATACAGGTTACGCTTTAAATGTTGGTTTAATGTATCAGCTAGATGATAACAGCCGTTTTGGTTTTAATTATCGTACAGAAACAGATATTACATTCGAAGGTGATTACTCGAATCAAATACCAACAGCTTTTGGTGGATTAAATGGAACTGAATTACCTGGTTCTGTTGAAATAACACTTCCTGCAATAGCTGAATTTTCAGGTTCTCATCAGTTAGATGAAAAACTTGGTCTTCATTACAGTATTTTATGGACAGGTTGGAGTAGCTTTGATTCATTAGAAGCACAAGTTACAGCTCCAACTGGCGATAAATTTAGCGCATTTAATAAAGATGAAAGCTTCTCTGATTCATACCGTTTCGCTGTTGGTTCAGATTACCAATATAACGAAGATTTATTACTTCGTGCTGGTGTAGCATTTGATCAGTCTCCAGTATCACAAGATCACCTGTCGATCTCTATCCCAGATACAGATCGTTTTTGGTTCTCATTCGGTGGTAACTACACAATTGATCAAAGCTCTAACGTTGATCTTGGTGTAAGTATTATCCGTGGTAAAACTCAGAACTTTGAAGAAGATGGATTTGAGTTTGAGTCAGAAGGTAATGCAGTACTTATTGGCGCTCAGTACAACTACAAGTTTTAATGTAGAAGTGTCTTGTGGTTAATCACAGGGCACAAAAAAGCCGCTCACTTTAATTAAAGT
>NZ_WTKW01000029.1:0-21181 GCF_011378745.1 Pseudoalteromonas sp. Z1A6 | reverse complement strand
AACGCTTGTAAATAACTACCTACTGGTCGATAATTTTGCTATTCCAATTGCATTAAATAAGTGATCTATTATTGCGCTAAGAAAATAGCGCAATAACAAGGCGAAAATTATGACATCTAGTTATTCTATATGAATAATTTTTAACGCAGTTAGTGAGTTGTTTAATGCGATACAATGATCATGTTTTAATAAAATTGGTATTACTGCAGATAGGAAAATATTAAAAGTGAGTAAAAAAGAAGCGTTATTAAAAGCAGCTGAAAACAAGGTGCGCCTTGGCGGGTACAGTAATTTTAGTTTTAGAGAGCTCGCAAGCGAAGTTGGAATTAAGAGCGCCAGTGTGCACTATCACTTTCCGACTAAGGCCGATTTAGGTGCTGAGCTTGCTCATCAATATACTAATTCTTTTTTAGCTGCGTTAGGCGAGCCAAACGAGCTTAAAGCAAGCGGTAAAAATCCTATTGATGTGTACACTCAGCTTTTTAGAAGTGCATTAGTAACCGATCGTAAAATGTGTTTATGTGGTTTGCTAGGAGCCGAAAGCGATAGCCTTCCAGATAAAGTACGCCTTGAAGTAAAACGCTTTTTTAATCAAAATTTAACATGGCTTAGCGCTGCGCATTTAGCTAATGGTGAACTCAACCCTACTAAAGCGGCTATTCAAACAGTGAGCTTGCTTGAGGGTGCTATGATGATAAGCAAAACGCTCGACGATAACAGTTACTTTGAACTTGCAACTCAGTAATACCTAAATTTAGTACACAAAAAAAGCGAGCTATTCATTATGAATAGCTCGCTTTTTTAATGCTTGAAATAACTTATGTGATTATTATTAAACCGCTGTTGGTTTAACTTTATGCTTAGAGTGCACAATAGCTAAAACAATTAAGCCAATCACTGTTACTACAGCGCCAATAGGTTTACCTAAATCACTTGATAAGTTAAGACCAATTGCGGCAGTACCAATATAAGAAACCGTTACCGCAGTTGCTATAACAGCAGGAACACTGGCAATCCAATGGAATGTACCACGGTCAAACAGGTACTTAGTGGCAAGCCATAATACGCTTGTAGAAAGCAGCATGTTTGAAAATGCAAAGTAGCGCCAAATTAATGAGAAATCGAGCTTCGTCATAAAGTACGCTATAGCAAGTATAGGCACCGCTACTAATAAACGGTTACGTAAACTTTGCGGAATATTAAACGCATCAACAACGGTTAAACGTAATGAGCGGAACGCTGTATCACCAGAAGTAATTGGGAAAACGGCTACTGCAATAATTGCCATTATACCGCCAAATACACCTAAGTAACTGTTAGCTACATGGTTAACAACTAAACCTGGACCACCTTGATCAAGCAATGCTTTTAAGCCCGCGTAACCATCTGGGAACGCTGCAATACCAGCAAGTGCCCATACACAACCTACAATACCTTCACACATCATAGCGCCGTAGTAAACTGGACGTACGTATTTTTCGTTAGTTAAACAACGCGCAATAATTGGCGCTTGAGTAGAGTGGAAACCACTAATAGCACCACAGGTAATTGTTATAAATAACAATGGCCATGTTGGTAATCCATCAGGGTTTGGCTCTAAAAAGTCATGTGCGTGATCAGCTTCAAAGTAAGCTAAAAAGTCACTTGGTACCGGTAAGTGCGGCGCATTAATAAGTAATGAAATAGCAATTGCCACTGTCATTACAATCATTAGCGCACCAAAAATTGGGTAAAACTTAGTAATGATTTTATCAATTGGTAGCAAGGTAGCTAAAAAGTAATACGCTAAAATAGCGAGTACCCAAAAGGTATTATTTGCCAGTATTGTACCTTCAAAAAAATCAAGGTTACTTAGCAAACCTGCAGGGCTCATAATAAATACTACACCTACAAAAAACAGTAGCATGGCAGTAAATACAAGCATAAAGCCTTTAAATACGACGTTGTAATAATGGCCTGCGATTTCTGGTAGGCTTTTACCGTCTTCTTTTATACTCATTACACCTGAGAAGAAGTCGTGTACAGCGCCACCTAAAACATTACCCAGTACAATCCATACTAGTGCAACTGGTCCGTATAAAGCACCTAAAATTGGGCCAAATATTGGGCCTACGCCAGCAATGTTTAAAAACTGAATTAAAAATGCTCTTACTGGGTGAATGGCTACGTAATCCACACCTTCGCTAAAGCGTTTTTGTGGTGTGTCAGCAGTTGAATCCAAACCGGCTTGTTTTTCAACAAATGGGCTGTAAAACTTATAGCCCAGTATTAAAATAGTGAGGCAGATAAAAAAGATGATCATAAAGCACGTTTCTCTTTTTGTATTTTAGTTATAGAGCGCATTGTGTGTCGCCCCGCCTTTTCAATCCGTGAATAATCGACGAACAATAACAAAGCTTCAACCCTCAAACAATAAGACGTTTAGCTAATACAATAATCGATATAAGCCACTATTTACGCAACCTGCACACTTAACGCTCCACATTGAATATTTATTACACACGTCTTATTTTGGGCACAAAAAAAGCGGTTAAACTTTTACGTTATAACCGCTTTCACACACAATGTTTTTTAAAGTGGGTTCATAAACTCACTAATTTGTTGATGCGTTAAAGTAGGTGTTGCGCCAGAACTTTCGGCGACCATTGCTCCAACGGCACATGCAAAGTCAACGGCATATTGCGCGTCGTCGTTGCTACAAAGCTGATAAATTAACGAACCTAAAAACGAATCCCCTGCGCCAACAGTGTCAATTACGCTAATTAAATAACCTGAATTATAAAAATTCTCGCCTTTGATTGTTAATAAAGCACCGTGGCTACCTTTGGTTACACATAAGTAATCGGTATTTGTTTGCTGTGCTATAAACGCTAAATTTTGTTCAAGCGAATGAAACTTACAACCCATCGCTTTTGCTATTTCGTATAGCTCTTCATCGTTTAATTTAATAAAGTCTGCTTTATTCATTAAATCTACAAGTGTTTCTAGCTTGTAATGCGGTGCACGTAGGTTTACGTCAAATACTTTAAAGTTTGCTACATCAACTAGTTGATTTAATGTTGCCAGTGACGCTTCGCTTCGCCCAATTAGGCTGCCAAATACAAATACATCGCTACTTTTAACTTTACTAAGTAACTCATCAGTAAGCGCTATATTATCCCACGCAGTGTCTGCCACTATTTCATAACTTGCTGAGCCGCCACTGTCGAGTGTTACCTCAACCGTGCTGGTTTTTTTGTCACTATTAATAGCAATGTATTCGCAGCTTACGCCTTTGCTAGTAATTTCGCCTAGTAGCTCAGCGCCTAACTCGTCGTTGCCAACAGCGCTGATCATATCGGCTTTAATGCCTAGTGAGTTGATACGCACACACATATTAAGTGGCGCGCCACCTAAGCGTTTACCTGAATCAAAACAATCCCACAGCACTTCGCCAAAGCAGCTAACACTTACGTTTTCGCCTGATTTATGATTAATTAAAATGCTCATAATTAGTTACTCTTTTGATCAAGTACAGCCTGCATAATGGCTTTAATTTTACTATTAGGTGCATACAACGCAGCAATCGACTTTTTATATTCAGCAGTAAACGTTTCGTTATGCTCAAGCTTACCAAACAAGCTCGTTAACTTTAAAAGTGCAGACGGGCTAGTTTGAGTCTCTTGCGCGTAAGAATTAAGCTCTTTGTGCATCGCATCTTGAATTTCAAGCTTTTCGCCGTTTTCACTTAAACCCTTATCGCTGTATAAACACCAAGTTGCAATAACAAGCGTTGCCAGTGATACATCTCGACCTTGTACTAGGTTTTCGTTAATTGTGGCAATTAAAAACTTAGGCAGTTTAGCTGAGCTTTCACTACAGATACGCGCTAGGCTGTCTTTAATATTAGGATTAGCAAAACGCTCTATTAACGTATCTTTGTAGCTTTCAAGGTCAATGCCTTCAAGTGGTTCAAGATTTGGCGTTACTTCTTTATCCATAAAAGCACGCAGGTATGTGGCAAATAATTCATCCGATACCGTTTCATCAATAGTGCCATAGCCATGGATTGAACCTAATAAACCAAGTACAGAATGCCCTGCATTAAGTAAACGTATTTTCATGGTTTCATAAGGCGTTACATCAGTAACAAACTGAGCACCAACAACATCCCAATTTGGACGAGAGTCACTAAATGTGTCCTCTATTACCCATTGTGTAAACGACTCACAGGTAATTGGCCACTCGTCGCTAACACCATATGCATCAACCACGTAATCAATATCACTCTTTTTAGATACCGGTGTAATACGGTCAACCATCGCATTTGGAAACGATACGTTTTGCTCAATCCACTCACTTAGGTCTTTGTCTTGCTCTGTAGCAAAGGCTAAAAGCATTTTGCGTGTTACGTTACCGTTGTGCTGAATGTTATCGCACGACTGCACTGTAAATGCGCCTAAGCCTTGCTCTTTACGCAGTTTTAACGCAGCCGTAATGTAACCAAACGCTGTAATTGGGTCGTTCGGGTTATTAATGTCGTTAATAATATCTGGATTACTGTAATCAAACTCGCCCGTTGCAGGGTTAAAGTTGTAGCCGCCCTCGGTAATAGTAAGCGACACAATTTTAGTATCGCTGTGCGCTAACTTATTAATTACCGCTTGTTTGTCCTCTGGAGCAAACAAAAAGTCGATCATTGAGCCTATTACTTTGTTATCTATTTTACCGTCTGGGTGTCTAACAGTAAGCGTATAAAGGTAATCTTGCTGCTTTAAAATATCACGCAGACCACGATTACCCTCTAAAAGGCCAACACCACATATGCCCCATTGCTCAGAGCCTGGGGTTTTTAAAAGCTCGTTAACATATACCGCTTGATGAGCACGATGAAAACCGCCCACGCCAATATGAACAATACCGGCTTTAACTGCGCTACGGTCGTAGGTTGGTGTATCAACATGGCTTGGTAATTGAGCCAAGCTTAGTTGGTTTAGCCCTGTAACTAGAGCGTCAGTGTGTTGATGTTGCGTCATGGTGCGACCTTACTAAACAAAAATAAAATATAAATTACGATACTGTATTACGATAAGTAATTACGATGCTGTATTGAGTACTTTATGGCGTTTTAACGACCAGTACGCAGTAACAAAATAAATAACAGTACAAATAAAACAGGCTATTTCGAATTGCGATTTATTAGCGCTGTACATACTCATAGTTTCACTGAAAAACATCACCTGGCTGGCAAATATAAAAATAATAACCAGTGAAACCGTAGAAACCGCATTAAGTACTTTGGTAAATACAGAGCTGTCAATTACTGGCTTTGGAATGTCTTTAGCTTCAGCGGCTTGATATTCTTTAATATCACGTTGCTCTTGCTCTTCTGCTTCAATCTCTTGTGTGTAATCTTCACCGGCGCCGTATTTTTTAGCTAAAAGCGTGTAAATAACAATTGTGAAAATCCACGTAGGAATAAACAAGTAGTAAAACGACATTACATCAATTGCGTTTAAGCCAAAGCCAAACACAAGCGCTAACGCCCAAGATGCTATAGCCGGTACGCTGCGAGTAATGTTTTTATATTTAGCCCAGTAACGTGTTAGGCCAATTTTAGGAAATAACACATGTTCAGCAAACACAATGCCGCCTACTGGCACAACTAATAAGCCTGCGTAGGTAAGTAGCGGAAGCATTTGTGAAAATACAAACGGGAAACACGCAATAATCACGGTTACAACACCTACAATAGCGGTTGTGCGTTCACGTGATTGATTAACAAATATAGATTGTGCTGCAAGGCCTGCACGGTAAAGGTTTGCGTTAGCTGTAGTCCAACCGGCAATAATTACAATAACAAAACCAGTCCAACCTAATGCATGGTATGCAACATCGCCCGGATCAAGTGATGAAATAGTTGTTTTAAGTAATACCGCAACACCTGCGCCCATAATACCGGCAGAGATCCACGCTAAGTAATGACCAAAAAACATGCCCACACCAGAAAACAAACCATAGCTTTTGCGTTTAGCAAATCTAAAAATAGCCATGTCGATTAAACCAAAGTGAGTAATTGAGTTAGCAGCCCATGCAAAGCCAATCACTTCTAATAGGCCAATACCTTTTTCACCATCGGCATTGGTGCCCGTCCATATGGAGGAGTCGCCTATGGTCATAAAGTCGCTAAAGCTAGTTAAAGAGGTAGAACCTAATACGTGATTTGAAAGCTCAGGGAATAACGCGAACGAACCTGCAATAAATATAACAAATAGCCACGGCGCACACAGTTTCGAAAAGTCAGCAACCGTAGAAAAGCCATACATCGCAACAAACACAACAATAGAGCCAACAGCTAAAACAATGGCTACAAACCAAAAGCTATTTGGATACCAATCAAGTTGTGCAGGTATATCAAACAAAAACCGCACGGCGGTGGAGGATACCGTGATCATCGCGGCCGATATAACACTAAAAATAACCACGTTAGCCCAGTTATAGAGCTTGGTCATTGAGTTACCAGCGATTTTGTTTAAGTAGTTATATAAACTTAAGCGGGTTTCTACTGCAATGGGTGCAGTAATCAGCCACCAAGAACACATTGCTAACAGGTTACCTATTAATAAACCCAGTAGAATGTCGATGGTTGAAGCGCCTAATGCAACAAACGTTGCACCAATAACAAATTCAGTAGCCGCAACATGTTCGCCAGCATATAGCCCTGCAAAATGTTTCCAGCCGTGAAGCTTATTATTAGCAACAGGAAGTTGCTCTTCGTTTACATCTTTAAATGTTTGTGTGTGTGGACTCGTTGCCATGGTATTTCCTATTGTTAACAGCAAAAGATTTAATACCTAAATACTTTGCCTTTTATAATTTGGCTTATAAACGCATGATGTTTCGCCATGTCTTGTTTTATTTTTAGTAAAGCAAAACCATCTACATTTATATTTTGCGTTTGCTTGCCTGTCAGTGTGTAAGGCGAGCAAATCACGTTTAAAACTTTGTTTATTTAAAAAGCCGCGTGTTTACTGCTTTTTAAGTGCAGGGTATGCACTAAAAAAATCTTGCCAATGCGGTAAATGATCAACATTTGGGTAAGCACTGTGCACATGATTAACAGAGCCTTGCATATGTTGCCCACCGCTGTAATGCAGTACTTGCATGTTGGCGTCGATTCCTGCATTTACGCCGGCTTTACTGTCTTCAATCACTAAACAATGCTCTGGCTTTACACCCATTTGTTTAGCTGCATGTAAAAATAAATCGGGTGCTGGTTTGCCACGCTTAACTTCGCTGCTGGTAAAAACCGTATCGCTAAAGTACTTACTTAAACTCACTACGCTCAACGCTTTTGCGGTGCGTGCTGGGCTGCTGCTAGTAGCTATACAAATAGGCACAGCTAAATTGTTAAGTACGTCTTTTATACCGTCAGTCGTGGTTAGCCCGGTTTCAAATTCGTTTAACAGTGCTTCGCGGTAGTCACCTTCAAAGCTTTCAGGAAGAGTGACATTAAATGCATCCGCTATTTTTTGGCTTACTGTTTTAAAATTGCAGCCTAAAAAGTGTTGCTGTACATAAGCACGGTCAATATCAACGCCTTTTTCAACAAGCATATTAATGAGTACTTGTGCGCTTAAAATTTCGCTATCAATAACAACGCCATCACAATCAAATATCACTAGCTCAATGTTAGTATTCATCTTGTCACCTTATTAAAACTGTTTGGTTTAGCTAATTTAAGTATAACGAGTTAAGCGCGATTAATATTGTGCAGCTTTTTAGTGCAACTCAATAATGAGCATAAGCCCACCGATTGAGCATATTCCCTTTATTGCACGAATATGTCAACACACTGTAAGTATAAAACGCACCAGCTTGGTGAAAATACACTCAGATAAAACTAAAAACCTTTGTATTTAATCAACTTTATAAAAGCATATTGCGACCAAGGTCGTAGTAAAAAAATTCCGTTAACGTAAAAAGTGCTCCTGTTAATTTATTTCATCTGTTTTACAAATCACATCAATCTAATTAATCAGTTTTACCGAAGTTAATAAAGTCAATACTATCGTTAACAGATTAACAGCCTGCACCACTGCCGGCACTTTTAAATAGATGAGGTCGACAATGAATACTCAAATAAACAAAACAAAATTAACACTAACTGCACTAGCACTTGCAATGGCATTACCGGCAAGCGCAGCAACAACACTTACTAAAGATAACGGCGCAGCTGTTGGCGACAACCAAAATTCAATTACTGCAGGCGAACGTGGCAGTGTATTACTAGAAGACGTGCAACTAATTCAAAAACTACAACGCTTTGCACGTGAGCGTATTCCTGAGCGTGTTGTGCATGCTCGTGGTACTGGCGCACACGGTGTGTTTGTAGCATCAAAAGAGCTAGACGATTTAACAATTGCAGCACCGTTTGCACAAGCTGGTAAAGAAACAGACGTATTTGTTCGCTTTTCATCAGTAATTCACTCAAAAGGTAGCCCAGAAACACTGCGTGACCCACGTGGCTTTGCAACTAAGTTTTACACAGACCAAGGTAACTGGGATTTAGTAGGTAATAACTTACCTGTGTTCTTTATTCGTGATGCGATTAAATTTCCAGACATGGTTCACTCTTTAAAACCATCTCCGGTTGATAACATTCAAGATCCTAACCGTGTATTTGACTTTTTCTCACACGAACCAGGTTCTACACAAATGCTAACGTGGGTTTACAGCGACTACGGTACACCAGCAAGTCTTCGTAAAATGGACGGTTGGGGTGTACATGCATACAAAATGATTAATAAATCGGGTGATGTTAAATACGTTAAGTTTCATTGGGTAAGCCAGCAAGGCATTGATAACCTTGACGCAAAAGAAGTGGCAAAAGTACAAAGCCAAAACTTTCAGCATTTAACACAAGATTTATACACTGAAATAAACAGAGGCAATTTCCCAAAATGGGATCTGTACATTAAAACGCTTGATCCGTCGCAACTTGATGACTTTGATTACAACCCGTTAGATGCAACAAAAATGTGGTTAGACATTAAAGAAACTAAAGTAGGAACAATGACCTTAAACCGTATGCCAACTAACTTCTTCCAATCTACAGAACAAGTAGCAATGGCACCGGCAAACATTATTCCAGGTATTGAGCCATCAGAAGACCGCTTATTACAAGGTCGTATGTTTTCTTACGCTGATACACAAATGTACCGCCTAGGTGCTAACCACCAGCAATTGCCAATTAACCGTGCAAAAGTTGAAGTGGTTAACTACAACCAAGACGGCGCAATGAACTACGGGAATACAACAAGCAATGTGAACTACCAGCCAAGCCAAGAAAACGTAGCTGAAAACCCAATTGCACGTAGAAGTAACACAGAGCTTAAAGGCTTTGTACAACAAGCCGCGATTAAAAAGCAGCAAAACTTCGCGCAAGCAGGTGTTATATACCGTGGTTTTAGCAAACAAGAACGTACAAACCTAATTAATAACCTAGCAGGCGATTTAGGTAAAGTGCAAAACAGCAGTGTTAAACACAAAATGCTTAGCCACTTTTACAAAGCTGATACTGAGTACGGTACACGCTTAACTAAAGCTGTAAACGGCGACCTTAAAATGGTTAAACAACTAGCCGCTAACTTGTAAGTAGCTAGTTGTAATTAACTAGCTGTAAGTAATCAGTTGTAAAAATTAGTCCCAACTAAGCAAGCAGCTATATAAGCAACCACAATTATGAGGAAGGGATAACCCCCTTCCTCTTTTTATAAGAGACAATTGTTATGCGTAATTTATTAATTATAGTCGCTCTACTACTGAGCTTTACCAGTAGCGTTTACGCTCAAAATACCCCAAGTACACAAACACCCAGTACGCAAGTTGAAAGCCAACATTCTGCAAAAACACAATACCAAAGCTTATTTGCTTATTACTTTGCCGCAGCACGTACAAACGACACAGCTGTAATAGAGCAATTTGTAGATGCCGGTATTCCTATCGACAGTTACAACAATAAAGGTTACACCGCATTAATGATTGCCACTTATCACGGTAATAAAAACACGGTAAACACGCTTTTACACTTAGGCGCTAATGCTTGCATGGAAGATAACCGGGGTAACACAGCACTTATGGCCGCTATATTCAGAGGTGAATTTAGTATTGCAAAAACACTCGTATCACTTGATTGCGATAACGCGCATCAAAACAAAGCCGGTCAAACAGCCGAGCAATTTGCACAAACATTTGGTCAACAAAAAGTTATAGAGTTACTAGCGCAGGTAAATAATGCAAAATAAACTGCACGCAACAAAAAGCCCTAAAACTTTAGGGCTTTTGATTTACTAAATATATGTTCAAATTAAACGTACTTACTCTAAAAACAGTGTGTTTATTAAGCTTTCTTGTTCTTTTCCAGCTTCATGTTTTAATGCTCGTATAAAATCCATAGAATTGGCGGGACTGTTTGGATAACCATGATTTTCCCAAACCAACTTGAGCGCATTAATAATGGGTTCATCCCCAATAGCAGCGCGTAGCTTAGCAAAGACAATAGTTGCTTGCGAATATTGGTCAAAGCTTTGTGTAGCATCAACTAAGGCTGATCGCTCCTTTATGTTCATCAACATACTTTGCTCGTAGCGTGTTGTTTCATACTCAACCAGCGCTTGCATTGTCGCTTTCCCATAACGCTGCTCTATAACAACAAGCTCAATATACTTTGCCATAGACTCCACTAAAAAAGCGCTATCTGAAAGTACCCCATTACCAATATCATGGCCAAACCATTGATGAGCGGTTTCGTGAACTGCACGGCGATAGCGTTGATCAAAGCCTGCATTAGCGCTTGGCTTTGATCTAAAACCAACACTGTCTTCAATAAGTATAAGTTGCGGCAATGCATAACCTGTAGCACCAACACTAGGCGAGCCTATTAAACTCAATTGTTTTGCTCTATAAGGGCTTATATTATTAAGCCATTTTATTGTATCGCCCATTGCGCTGAGGTTTATAGCTATAGACTCCGCTCGTGCTGGCTCGTTTTTATCTTTAGCAAACACGTTTAACATCACGCCATTTTGCTGCTTGGTAACAGGGGAATAAGGCACCGTCACCCAAGCTGGGATTGCATTTATGGGTGCACGAGTCTCAAAATGAAATATTTCGCGGTCATCTTTGCTGGTACGTGATATTTCCTCTCCTTGGGTTATAACCTGATAACCACTTGTTGTACTCACTTTACTCGACATAGTAAGCCACTGGTAATGAGTACTTGCTTTCACCGTTTTAGCAAATAGCTTCGTGGGTCTAATAACCGACTTCACTTTAAGTGCGTGTTGCTGACGAAGTATCGGATCGGTTAATTCATAATTACCTTGATAGCCAACAGTCGGCAATAAAGGCACTGATCGTATATAGCTAAATTCAGGGGTTATTATCTGATGGCCTCTTACTGGCCAAAGCTTAGCTTGATGAACATCAAACCGTGTAACTAGTTTACGTATTTCTCCTGGCTGCATTTCATTCTCAAACTTAAACACAGCTTGATTAAGCAAGGGAAAGCTTTTAGCCCTTTGCGCGCCATCGATTTCAATATCGGCCCATTTATAAAAACCAGAGCGCCCAACCAATATCTCTTTAATAGGGGCTTGATGGGTGTTTTTTAAGGTATATATTAAGGAAAAATGAGCTTGCTGCTGATGCGGATAAAAGTCTACATTAGCATCAATGTGCATAATGCTTGGCTGTGCTACATTGCGCCATTGTGAGAATGCTTTTTCGTATTGTGCTTTAAATGCCTCGCGTTTATGCGAGTTGGTTAAAGGCTTCTCCTCAACCAGTCTTAAATGTAATTGAGTAAATAGCGCCACAGTGATAAGTAAAGGTATAAGTAACCAAAAATGTTTAACCCCCATTACTCTTTGGCTCAACCCGGCACCTCGGTGATTAAAAACTCCCGTAATTATAACTAAACTTATACACGCCACTAACCAAACTGATATATAAGGCCAATAACTACTTATACTTGCACGATAACCCCAAAAGTTATCAGGTGCCTGCAAAGGCGTCCAACCAACACTCCACAATGTATGCGTAAGACCAAGATAAGTCATTATCGGTGTAAATTTGATCAGTAAAATAACAGCAATTAGCAAACCCGCAATAAGCTGCGAACGACACAAATTAAATACACACAAAAATACACACGCAATAATGGCAAGCACAATTGCCATCAAAAATAAAATGGTTAAATGTACTTCAAATTGATATGCACTGTGTAAAAACCACTGAGCTGCACTTGCCCCTAATAAGCTCATTGTTAAAAAAACCAATATCATAGTACCTAGGACCAATAACTGACTGTTTAAAAAGTAATATGTTTTGAGCGGTGTAGCAGCGATCAGCTCAGCTATATTATAGTATTTAGCAAAGCAGCTTACTTGCCAGCTCCACAAAGCCATTAATAAAGTGCCAAACAACAATTGCATATCAAATGCATAATAGCTAATTGCATCAAGGCTTGTGGTGCTCATAACACTCATTGGTTCAACATAACCAGACGACGAGGCAACACTATTAAAAACCATCACCGGCCAAACAAAAATAATCAGTAAAGTAACAGGGTGTGAAACCAAATTAACCAGCGTAGTTTTGTATAAACTGGCCATCATCAAAAATGGCTTTTGCGTGACTCTCGCTGTTTTATATTCAGCGGGTTTTAACGTGTTGTAACGAATGTATTCGTTAGTATTTTTAGTTTTTTTACTCTTTAATAATGTGTGTTTTTTATTTTTACTAAAAGTAATATAAAAAATACCAACAGCAAGCATACTCACAACAACGCGATTAATAGCAAATGAAGCCCCTAATGAATTGGTTAAACTGTTTATTACGGCAGTGTATGCAAAAGGGTCAAGCCAAACAAATAATGTATAAAAGCGATTGCTTATAATACTACTTCCAGCAAGCATTGGATTTCCGGTAATACTTGCAAGCATTATGTAGCCTATCCACAACACCGTAAAAACAACATAATTGGGTAATGAATTAGCTGATTTATGGCAAACAAAAAAGGCAATAACAACTAAAAAGCAGCTATTTGGTAACAATACTAAAAAGCTATTAAATACAGTAAAATAAACCACATTTGGTATATAGCCCAATTGCCTTACATGCATGTATATCATTACTAAATCGCTAATTAAGCTGATAATAAAAACCAAGAAAATCAGTAAGCATACTCTTGCTAAACTGCGCTTAAATAAACTAGTTTGCGTAGCATAAATAAGCTCCTGCATTGACGCGTGCTGATCTCGTAAAAATATAACGGGTGCCAATACTCCTACAAGCACAGGTAACTGCATCATTTGTAGCATTGTAATATTTAACTTAAATTGTTTTAACGAATCAACTTCAACTGCTGCAAGCCCAGAGGACAACATAACCGCAAATACCAAAGGTATAATAATGCACAGCCAAACAAGTGGTTGGCGCACTGCATATCGCCACTCATTAAAAATTAACATGTTTGACTTCCTTCATTAAGTGCAAAAAAGTACTTGTCTTGAAGCGTAGCGGGCGAATTTATTGCATTGTGTGCAGGCGCTGTGTCTGCATACACACGAAATGACGCTCTACCATAGCGATGGCTCTTACTTAATACATGCTGAGTTGGTATGCCCGTAGGTAAACTTTCGAGCTGCCAAATCTTACCTTCTAAAGGAACTAGTAACTCTTTTACGTCACCGCTTTGTATGAGTGCTCCTTGATCTATAATGGCCACGTAGTGACATAAATTTTCTACATCTTCAACAATATGGGTCGATAACAATACCAACCTATTTTGACTAATACTAACGAGTAAATTGTTTAAACTTTCTCGCTCCACGGGATCAAGCCCAGCAGTGGGTTCATCCATAATAATTAGCTTTGGGTTACCTAACAAAGCCTGAGCCACACCAAAACGCTGCTTCATTCCTCCCGAAAAATTAACGACCTTTTTATTAGCAAACTGAGTCAAATTGGTTAGTTCAAGTAAACTATTAATTTGGTTTTTGCGTGCATTACCATCTATACCTTTTAATACGGCAATATGCTCAAGTAACGCTCGACAACTCATATTGGGATACACACCAAAATATTGTGGTAAATAGCCTAGCTGCGATCTAAGCGCATCTGGTTGGCTAATTACATCAAGGCCATTAAAATTAATATGTCCGGAGTCGGCATTTTGTAAACACGCGAGTGTGCGCATAAGTGTTGATTTACCCGCCCCATTTGGGCCAAGTAGACCAACCATACCGGCGGGTAGAGTGATCGTCACATCATTCAAAGCCTGCGTACCATCTGCGTATTTTTTGTTAATATTTTTCAGTGTAAGCATTAGTTTCTTCCTTAATTGGTATAGCACCAGCTTAAGAAAACAAGTCAATACAAGCGAGAAAACAATGGTTAACGTCTTGAAATAAATGATGAACATAAAAAAGTAACGTTGGTCATTTAAATATGACCTTTCATCATTTAAATAAACGGACTAGTGTGCTTAAAACGGTTACTAACCCTATGAAATGAAATAATTATTTTAAAAATAAATTATGATTGAAACAGTTTTATGGATAAACTAGCGCGCTCAGCGTAGTGAATTGTGCAAAGGTAATGTTTAAAATAAAAAGACAATTTTATCTGAGCGTACCCGCTCAGAAACTATAATAAAAATGGAGTCACATATGCAGCAAGCCAATACACCAATATGGCAACGCTTTAGCATTACCCAGCTAATAATTTTTTTACCGCTAATTGCTGCTATTATGCTCGACTCTCATATACGCTTTTTGTCATCACATATGGATTCAACGAGCCAATATCTGGCTATTAACATTCAACTTTTTTTACAGTGTATTCCCTTTTTTATTGCCCATGCGTTTGCATATCGTTTATTACTTACACCCGCAATCATAGTTTGGCTGTCAGGCTTTTTAGCCTATCCATCTCTCTTGCTAGTATTTAATAACCAGCTTCTTAACTTTTCGCAATGGCAATACCTTGATGCACAATGTTGGGTATTGTGCGCATCTGCAAGTGGTATATGGCTTATTACTAAACGCACTAGTAAAAATAACAATGTGTTGAGTAATAAATGGCTTAAATCCTTGTTTTCACTTGATACAGTCGTATTTATAGTACTTTTAGGTTGGGCAATTGTTACATCAAGCATACTCAATACGCACACTGATCCTATGTTAAACCAGCCTGTTGAGCCTGTTATTGACGTTTATAAAGTATTCACACAGTTTGATACTTTTTTGGGTTATCTTTGGCAAATTACTGTTTCTGCCGGATTAGTATATGGAGTGTATTTATTAAATAGATATTTATTAATACGCTACGTATTAACCTATCATGGTGTACTGATGTTTTTGTTTGCAAGTTTAATAAGCCTCGTTGCACTTACACCTGTATTAACATCGTGCTTGCTACTGTTACCTATTAACGATTTACCTGCAGGCATTGCTAACTTAACACCTGGTGGTAATAATAATATTTTCTGCCCTGAAAATTATCAGTTTGTATTTTTATTTTTGGCTATAAGCACACCGATTATTTTAGCGTTTGAACGACAGCAACAACACGTTCAAATTAGCAACATTGCTCAGCAACAAACAAAAACAGAGCTAAAGCTACTTCAGCAGCAAATTAACCCTCATTTTTTATTTAATACATTAAACAACCTTTACGCGCTGACATTAAAAAAAGCAGATAATGCACCAGATCTTGTTATGCAATTAGCTAATTTACTGCGTTACAGTGTTTACGAAGGTCAAAAAGCACAGGTGAGTTTAGAAAAAGAAATCAATTACTTAAAAGGTTTTATTGCATTACAGCGTTTACGAAGTGCTGAGCGCTGTAACTTTGATGTGCAATGGCCTGAATATCAACAACACTATTTTATTTCGCCACTACTGTTAATAATGATTTTAGAAAACGCGATAAAGCATGGTGTAGAGCCCACGTCACAAAAAGTAACGGTTGTGTTTAAAATCACCATGGCCGATAACATACTAACGCTATTTTCCTCCAACCCTATTCTACCTAATAACAATTCAGAGCATGGGATGGGACTTAACAATTTACGCCGTAGGTTGACTCTTTTATATCCAAATAAGCACACATTAATTATTAATGAAAATAAAAACCTTTGGCAAACCACACTTAAATTGGAGCTGGCTGCATGCTAAACACAATAATTGTTGATGACGAGCCGCTCGCGCATGACGTTATACTGCATCATTTAAGTGCCCATAAAGATATTAATATAAGCGGACAATACCTTAACGCTAAAGATGCATTATGTGCTTTAGCCACATCATCTATTGATTTGTTATTTTTAGACATAAACATGCCCGAACTATCGGGCATTGCATTACTAAAAGTGCTCGCGAATCGACCACAAGTGATTATTATTAGTGCGTATCAAGAATATGCTTTAGCCGGTTTTGAACTTGACGTAACTGACTACCTACTAAAACCAGTCTCTGCGCAACGCCTTGAACAAGCACTCAATAAAGTACGGAAAAAAAGAAAACACATAACGCTAAATTCCAAGGCACCTCTGACTATTACGCTTAAAATCGATCGTAAAAAACATAAAATTCAATTAAGCGACATAGACATGTTTGAAGCGTATGGAAATTATGTAAAAGTATGGCAAGGTGAAAAAGCATTACTTGCAAGCAGTACTCTCAAATACATATTGCTAGAGCTTGATACTTCATTTATTCAAGTCCACAAATCTTACGTTATTAACAAAAATAAAGTTGTTGCGTTAAGTAATGAAAGCGTTCAACTAGCATCAGGCGTGTCAGTTAAAATTGGCAAGTCATTTAAACAACAAGTGCGCGACATTATTTAATTTAAGCTCGGTTAAAGTTCCCCTTTATTTAAAAGCCCTAATGCTTTAGGGCTTTAAATTATTTTACCTTTAAAAAGTAGCGTTACAATTTCCAATTCATTATTTTAGAAGCACGTTAAAAACGATACGTTACTGAAGCACCTAACGTTTGAGGATTCACTACCGCAACATAACCCGTTGGGTAACGACCACTTGCAGGCTCAACTGACGTAAATGCTTCTTCATCTAATGCATTATTAATAAAAGCACTCACCAACCAATGATCGCTATTATAGCTTATTGTTGCACGCGTAATTGTATAACCTCCGGCAACACGCTCTTCTGTATTAGTTAAATCGCCATAGTAATCGTCTACATAATTAGCGCTCACATTTAACTTTAAGCTATCTGTAAACCAATGCGATAAACCTAAACTTGCAGTTAGCTCTGGTGCTGAGTTTAATTCGTTACCCACTGCATCTGAATAAGTCGCTGATTCATCTATTTTAGTTTTTAATAAACCTAGCCCTGCATGTAACTGCCATTGCTCACCTAGCATGCTATATGCTTCAAGTTCTAAGCCATAGCTATGCGCATCGTCAATATTAGTGATTTTTCGACTTGAGCTTAAAGCTTGATAACCATTAAAGTTATTGTAAAAAATATTAGCACTAATATTTAAATCACCATTATTTAGTACGCTACGCGAGCCTACTTCATAGGTATTTACTGATTCTTGCTCGTAGTAATAGTATTCTTGTGCAGCAAAATCTAAGGCACCACCACCAGCGTTATAACCACGACGAGCACTTGCCGATAAGGTAGTGTTATTAGTTACTTTATATTGAACAGCTACCGTAGGTAGTTTTATCGTATTAGAATTATCTAATTGCTCAACTAATCTGCTGCCACCAAAAGCCATATCAAAATTACGAAGTTGTTCTTCACGCTCAACTCGCAGCCCCGCTGTTAACGTAAGCTCATTTGTTAACTCAAAGCTTGTTTCGCCATAAATTGCTTTAGAGTCACTACTATCGTCACCAAAATAATTGGTTGCACCAACGCTTTTAAAGTCTTGTTCACGGTCAAAATAAGCAATACCTACAAAGCCCGAATAAAAATCACTATTTAAGCCAAAGTTTAATTTACTATCAATTGTGATATTTTTTTCATCCATAGAAATATCAGACTCCGCACTGGCAAGTGCCTCATATGCTTCAAAGCCCCATTCATAATCCATATATGCGAGTAGTATATCGAACGAAAAGTTATCATTTATTTTATAATCAATATTTACCTGAGTCGTGTCTGACTGGGTATCCATATCGCGCTGAAATAAAGGCACATAATCAAACGGTTCATCACCTTCAAAGTACTTACGACCTGTATTACCCTCTTCACTGTAGGTAGAGTAAGTTAGCTGTACAGCTAAATCGGTCGTTGGGGTATACAGTAATTTTGCACGCGTACTACTGGTATTAAGCTGATTTAAGTTTTTATCTGTTGGATTGGTTTCATGTATCGTTGGGTTGCTAAAGGTTTCACCATTTACATATTGAGTAGATAAACGAAATGCTAGTACATCCTCAATTAAAGCCCCCGAAACAACAGCGGCTGTATCAAGGTAACTATCTTGATTTCTATACCCAACGCGTACAGCACCTTCAAAATCTTGTGTTGGTGCTTTGGTTGTCATATAAACTGCACCACCAATGCTATTACGACCATTGCTAGTTGACTGCGGTCCACGGTATACCGCTATTTGATCTATATCCCACAAACCTGTATCACCGGTTAAATCAGCTACAAATGGCTGACTTACACCATCAACAAGCGTTGATACTCTTGCTTTAGAGCCTCCACTAAATGAGTTAAAACCTGTTGCACCACCATTACCCGACACACCGCGCATATCTGGCACGGCTCCAGTAAGTACCACTACATTTGCCATTTCTGCCAAAGCTTCTGAAACCGAACCTAGTTGTCCATTTTCTAATAGTGACTTATCTACCACTGCAACCGATGTAATCGTATCTTTGAGTGACCTTTCGATTTTTTCGCCTGTTACAATAATTGTATCTATTGATTCTCGACTTGTTTCATCAGCAAATGCATTACTTTGAGCCAATAACAAAGAGCTTGTAATCAGTAGTGAAAGTTTATTAGGCTTAAATGAAGCTACCACAGTTATTTCCTTTTATGGATAGTTGTTTTATTTTTCGAAAAAATAGCACAAACACACACTTGTTGCAATTGAGTTTAGTTATCATTTAGAATAGCAATATCATTAATAAGTGTTTTAATTTATGTTGCAACTTACCCTTTCTCTTATTTTATTTACTGCTACATCCCTGTTTTATCTTAGTAACCGCCACCAACGACTTCTAAGCAAACCCATTAACAAAAGCTGGCGCAAGCTCGCATTTATCCTTTTTGTTATTGCAATACCATTAGCCTTATATGCTTTTTCTAATGCGGCAGCCGTATTTTTTATCATTTTAATGATAATGCTCGCTTTAATAATAATTCCGATCGTAAGCCTGATTAAACACAAGGAAGTAAAATAATGTCATCTGCACAAAGGCAAAAAATAAAACCAACTTGGCTTGGCAAAAGTTTGGCTGGTTGTTTTTTAGGGCTAGCGCTAGCGTTTATTCTCGTTGCTTTTTTTGCATGGTACGGAGCGGGAGGCATAGATGCGCCCGACAAAGTGCAATTTAATATGTGGATGATACCCATTTTATGGTTAACTATTTTTAGCTTCACCTACCTGTTTAGTTCAGCAAAAAATGCTTGGCTGACACTTGGGGGCTTAAATATAACGCTATATAGTCTATTTATAATTTTAAGGAATTGGCTATGAGAGTAAGAGCCGATATTTTGCGTACCTACCAAGGCGTGCATACATGGACAGGAATAATTGCAGGTTTAGTACTTTTTATAGGTTTTTATGCTGGTAGTTTAACCATGTTTAAACACGAATTAGCACAGTGGGCAAACCCCGCCAGTGCACCAGTGACTAAACCACACACTAACAATCACCAAATATTAGTTGATCAAGCAATAACTAAGTACCCTGAGCAAATGGGTAATGGTTTTTCTCTCGATTTATTAACAAATCAAGCGCCACTATCTTGGTATAGCCAAGGTAAAGAGCGCGGGATGAAACTTGATAATCAATTACAGGTACTCTATCTAAACCAGCAAAATGATCTTGTAATACAGCAACAAAGTGAGAATAAACTTGCAGATTTAATAGATTACTTACATCGAACCGCAGGGTTTGCAGGCGAAATTGGGCACGACCAATCAGGCGTATATATACTCGGTATAGCATCTGCGCTGTACTTTTTAGCATTGGTGTCTGGCGTAATTATTTTACTACCTACGCTTGTAAAAACCTTTTTTGCGATTCAAAAAGAAAAAGGCGCCAGTCGCTTTTGGCTCGATAGTCATAATTTAGTTGGGATCGCCAGCTTGCCTTTTCATTTAATTATAGCGTTTACTGTGGTGGTATTTGCATTTCATGATCTGGTTTATGATGGTCTATCAGCATTTTATGACGATAAATCCTTTTTTCAACGACCTGCCCCAGCAGCACATAATTATCATATTGCAAACTTACCAAGCATAAATAAGCAGCTCCTAGCGGCAAAAAACTACGCCCCAGGTTATGAGCCAATTCACATTACATTTAGTCGTTTAAATACAAACAGTCCGACAGCAACATTAAAAATGAGTAATAGCAGCGCTGTCGTTCGCGGACCTGATACCGACTACTTATTCTTACACCCCTATACATTAGAAGTACTTAACTCAAGCTATCCGCAAGGAGATGATGGTGTTTGGGGTAATATAGTAGGAAGTTTCTTTTCACTTCACTTTGGTACTTATGGAGGTGAATGGGGACGTTGGGGGTATTTTGTTATGGGGCTACTTGGCGCATTCTTATTTTACTCTGGTAACTTATTATGGCTAGACAAGCGCTTTAAACAAGATGCCAACAAACGAAGTACACGATTTATGGCAAATTTAACAATTGGTGTTTGCTTAGGGTCAATGATTGCAATGGTTGCCACTTTATTACAAGCTAAATGGACTAACCAATATATGGGTAACGCAAATTACAGCTATCTCTATAGTTACTATTTGGTATTTTTTGCCTTTGTTGCTTATACCTTTTTTAAAGGAACTCACCACGCTAGCTATTGGGGCTTAATGGGTATTACACTTTTATCTGCTGGTATGGGAGTTTCAACACTTATACAGGCTTTATTAGCTGATGATTTTTTAAAATATTATCAA
>NZ_WTKW01000289.1:0-5258 GCF_011378745.1 Pseudoalteromonas sp. Z1A6 | reverse complement strand
TTATGAGTTTGCATAGCACTACAGCCTACCTTGCTTTTTAATAGTCTTACCGCAAACAAATAGTAGATACACTAAAAAAGCGAAAGGTTATTCACCTTTCGCTTTTTAAATATAAATAGCTTTGTGTAAATTAAGCTAGTTTGTCTGATGCTACTTTGTATGTTGGATCTTCAATCACATTCACTTCAACCAAATCGCGTGCTTTATGCAACAACTGCGTACAGTCTTTACTTAAGTGACGTAAGTGAAGTTGTTTACCTGCTTTTGTGTACTTATCAGCAAGTGTGTCAATTGCTTCTATTGCACTGTGATCAGATACGCGGCTATGCTTAAATTCAACAATTACATTTTTAGGGTCATTTTTAACATCAAATAACTCTGCAAAGTTTTTAACTGAACCAAAGAAAAGCGGGCCATGTAACTCATATACTTTAGCGCCTTCTTCATCAATATAGTTAGTTGTGTATATGTGCTTAGCATGCTGCCAAGCAAATACTAATGCAGATACAATAACACCTACACATACTGCAATCGCTAAATCGGTAATAACAGTCACACCCGATACAAGTACTATTACGAAAGCGTCTGATAGAGGCACACGCTTCATCATTTTAAAGCTGGCCCATTCAAACGTACCTAATACAACCATAAACATAACACCAACAAGTGCAGCTAGTGGGATCATCTCAATTAAGCTTGAAGCGAATATGATGAACGCAAGCAACATCAATGCAGCACTTATACCCGATAAGCGAGAACGACCACCTGAGTTAATGTTGATCATTGATTGACCAATCATTGCACAACCACCCATAGCACCAAACATACCACAAGTAATATTTGCAGCGCCTTGGCCTATACACTCTTTATTACTATGACCGCGAGTTTCTGTAATCTCGTCAATTAAGCTAAGCGTTAATAATGATTCAATTAAACCAATAGCCGCTAAAATAAGTGCATAAGGAAAAATAATTTGTAGCGTTTCGAAAGTAAACGGCACCATAGGAATATGAAACTGAGGTAAACCGCCTGCAATTGTTGCAGCTTCGTCGCCTGTCATTCCTTTTAAGAAATCAACTACAGTATGCGCTTCTAAATCCAAACCAATAACTAAAGCGGTCACTGTAATAATAGCGACTAATGTAGAGGGTACAGCCGTTGTTAGTTTAGGTAAAAACTGAATAATAGCCATCGTTAAAGCCACTAAACCAAGCATAATATATAACGGGTTACCCGTCATCCATTCTTGTCCGCCCATACCATCAGGCACTTTAAATTGTCCTAACTGAGCGAGAAAAATAACAATAGCTAAGCCGTTTACAAAACCAAGCATTACCGGATGAGGAACCATGCGGATAAACTTACCGAGTTTAAATACACCCGCGAGTATCTGCAGTATGCCCATGAGCAATACGGTCGCAAATAAATACTCAACACCATGATCAAGCACTAAACTTACCATAACAACAGCTAGTGCACCGGTTGCACCTGAAATCATACCAGGGCGGCCACCAAATATAGCCGTAATTAAACCAACGATAAACGCGGCATATAGACCAACTAAAGGTTCTACATTTGCAACAAAGGCAAACGCAACAGCTTCTGGAACTAAGGCTAGCGCCACAGTTAATCCAGATAAAATATCGTTTTTAGCAGAGCTAGGCGCCCTACTGAGTAAGTTAAACATTGAGTTCCTCAAATGGTGTAATGGGTATCAAAAAAGCGCTAAATTCTACCAAATTAGCGCTCAGTTAACAATTGTCATTATGTGGTTAAACTAAACTAAAAGAGGTTTAGCTTTTAAAAGAAGTGCTTTTATAAAGGGAGGGAAGTACTACGTTTTACACATGTCATTGTTACATTAGAATGTACTTCTTGTACATATTCTAAGCTTAGTAAATTATCGCGTACAAAGTGCTCATAACCTTCTATGCCTTGTGAAATTATGCGTAGCATAAAGTCCATTGTTCCAGCCATGGTGTAACACTCTGTTACTTGATCATAACTCATTATAAGTTTTTCAAATTCAGCAAGGTTCTTTTTACCGTGATTTGATAAACGCACATGTGCATATACAAGCATATCAAAGCCAAGTTTTTTCTCATCTAAAAGAGCCACTTTGCTTTTTATATAACCATCTTGCTCTAGCTTGGCAATTCGACGCCAGCATGGAGATTGAGACAAGCCTACTTTATCAGCAATTTCTGCGGTTGATAAACTAGCATCTTGTTGTAAAAGTGCCAATATTTGGCGATCTACGTGATTTAGAGACATTTTATTTCTTATTTATCAAATAAACTGGTTAAATTATACAACCATTTTAAAACTCAGTCTGCTTATTTTTAATTTTTATGCAGTTTACCAAACTTCAAATAAGTAACTTAACCAAACTTACCACTCACAAAAGGATTTGTTTGTTTTTCAAATCCAACCGTAGTGTCGCTCCCATGCCCTGCCAATATTTTAGTATTATCAGGTAAGGTTAGAATATGCGTCTTAATCGACTCTATAAGTTGTTCGCTATTCCCCTTAGGGAAATCAGTTCGCCCTACTGAGCCTTTAAAAATAACATCACCTACAATAACGCATTCATTGTCTTGTTGATAAAACACAATATGACCAGGTGTATGCCCTGGGCAATGCTTCACTAAAAAGCTAAGTTTACCTACGCTAACGGTGTCGTTATGGTTTAGCCAAATATCCGGGTAAAAAGGCTCAATGGGTTTAAACCCGAACATTTGTGCTTGCATAGGTAAGTTTTCAAACCAGAAGTACTCATCTTTTTGTGGGCCAATAATTTGTACGTTAAATTGATTACGTAAAATATCAGCCCCACCCACATGATCTAAATGCTCGTGCGTTAACCAAATAGCACTTAATTCTAGTTTATGCTCATTAAGGGCAGCTACTATTTTATCAGGGTCGCCACCTGGGTCTATGACTACGGCTTGTTTAGTTTCACTACACCAAATAATACGACTATTTTGTGCAAATGCAGTGACGGGTATGGTTATAATTTGCATATTAGATTTCTTTACTTTTTTGATCTGGAATAACAACTTCTTCTTCAAATGACATCAATATTGGGTACTTTAAGTACGCTTGATCATAAAATGGACTTTGCTCATATAACCAGTTTAGTCTCGCATCAGCGTCGCTTGCGAACGATTTATCTTTAAGCTTTTCATCAAACTTAAGCGCTAGCTTTGGATTGTCTTTTAGCATTTGGCGTGCAAACGGAATTAGTGCATAGTTTTCCATATACTCAGTACGCTGAAAAATAGTATTAAATTCCCCCCATGCAAAAAACGAATCTGGTGCTTCAGGATGCAATAAATGCACAGCAAGCTCACCTGCTTTTTGTTGAGTATTGACTTGATACCAACCATCTAAATCTACATTTATAGCAGGGACATAATCAAAACTTGCTGACACTCTAAAACGGCCTTCAAATGGTGCTTTATCAAACGTGTAGTCTGCCACCTTTGCTACTTTTAAAGGCTGTGTGTTTGCCCCTTCAAGTTTATTAATAGAGACACCATGTAACTTTAGTTTCTTAATAATATTGCGATATACAGGCGGAATAAAAAAAGCTTTAGGTACTTCAACTGTATGTTGTACATCTTTTTGCCAATAAATAGGTAAGTCGGTATATGTATGTGCTTTACCCAAATACTTCACTTCATTTTGGCCTGAGAGCGCATTCATGCTTGATGAATACTCAATACCTTTAAACTGCGCAATCGTATCAGCTTGCTTGGAATAGCCACGCTTTACTATTAACTGTTTAGGAACAAATTCCTGTTCTTTTTTTACTGCATTAGCTAATTCATGACTGTGCTTTGATAGCGCAGTAATAGCACCATCTAAAAATACGTAAGTTCCTAATACACGTTGCTTGTAAGGCTTCAATGAATGATTTTCAACTAAAATAGTCGGTAATGACTTTAAATCACCCCAACCATTTGAAAAGCGCGGCGTAGCAACCCATCCCGCTAATCCTTTTTTAAAGTCGCGCTTGTCCATAACAAAAACAAGTGGCCCTGGCATGTGCCCTTGCTTAGCTAGCGTATCGTCAATCAGAGGTTTAAAAAACTGGTTTAGTGCATCAGATACCGCAGGCGACTCGCTTGAAAATACCGGATTGTAGCCATAAGTCACATCGTATTGGTAATCTGCGCCATCGGTTACGTGTACATCAATGTATAAATTTGGGTTGTAGTCGTTAATAACCTTTAGAACACTTCTAACTTCTGGGGTATCTAATTTAGTAAAATCACGATTTAAATTAAGGTTATTAGCATTTGTTCTAAAGCCCATTTTTGTAGGGCCCCGTTGATTGATGCGATTGAATGCACTGCTACGTTCGTGTCCATCTACATTTAAAATAGGAATAAATAATATGTTTACCTTTTTTAAAATGTCACGGCGCTTACCCGTCGCTATATCTCTGAGTAACATAAACATGGCATCTTTACCGTCTATTTCACCAGAATGTATTCCTGCCTGGATAAAAATAGTTGGCTTAGTGCTATTAGCCATTTGCCTTGCTTCAAAAAAGCCTTGCTCACTGGCAATCAACATTTTTATTGCACGCTTGCTATTACTATAGCCAATGGTTTGAGATTGAAACTGAGTAGGGTTTGCAGCAACTAACCTATCAACAAATGCCATTGTATTTGCATAATCTGGCGACGCTTCACCTGCTGACAGCTCAAAATCAGTAGTTAGCGGCCCTTGTTTTTGTAAAAGCTCTACGCTTTTCCCCTGCCACTCAATTAATGGAGGTAAGTGTGCGTCATACGCCACACTTGCAGATAAAAATAGTAAACTTGCAAACATAAAATTCTCTAACAAACGCCTTAATTATATAAATTATATCAACTAAATTTTTTATAATGAGGAAACTGCGGTGATTCAACAAAAAAATGCAGCCAACTACATCTCACTCATTCACACCTGTCTTTTAAGGCTATATAACATTATTAATGTACAGTAATTCATTACATAACTATTTATACCAACTCGTAAAAATACTTAATCAATTTAAGGGATTACATCTGACGCTAACAGCGTCAAAAATGTCTGATATACGTCTGCATGGATCCAGGAGAGTGAGTAATGATGGAGCAATTGCCAAGAACAACTAAATAGTGAATTTCGCCCTGCTCTAACGTAATTTTTTATCGCTAAATAGAGCTCATATAAGTAGATGGGTATTAATTTGAAAAAGCCAATTTAGCTCAGCTATAAAAAAG
>NZ_WTKW01000288.1:0-5262 GCF_011378745.1 Pseudoalteromonas sp. Z1A6 | reverse complement strand
AAAAAACGCGATTAAAATCGCGTTTTTTTTATATTTAAATTATGTGTTATAGCGCCTCGACGGTAGCTTCGTTTTTATCAGCTACGGTCGCCGGTGGCGAAACTGGTTGAGTGACAGTAAACGAGTTCATTTGAACTTCAAACTGTTCCATCCCTTTCTCGCCTTTCCACATACGTACCAGCATGTAATCCATTTCAGGGGCAAACCATGCAATTGCTTGGCGTTTATCGTTATCGTATAAACGCTTTACTTTAATGGCTTCTACATTACCGATAGGCAACGAAATCATCTCGGTGCCAGATACTTCAAAATTGTAGTCGCGGCGATTACCTTTTTTATCAATAAGCGGGAATGAAAAGCTTGTTTCGCCTTTTTTTAATCCTTCGCGCACTTGCACTTGGTATGAAATAGCATCCTGAAATTCATCAGTCCATTCGCATTTAAGTGGGTATTCGCTAGCACTGCTAGTCACTACTTTATTCGCAGTATCAAAATCAATTTTATAATCTTTATCTGGGCCTGTACCGGTGCGGATCATATTGTAATGATGCGGGGTAACCTTGCCATCTTTAAAGGTAAACTTTGATGTTTCTTCACGAGAATCAGAGAAAATCATCCACTCAATATTGCTGTGGTATGTTAGTTCATAAGTATCGTCGCCCGTTTTTTTGAGCTCACGAACAGCCTCACCATGATTTTTACCTTTGCGTAAAATATCGTAGTTAGCTTGATACTGAGTCAATTCGCCTGCAATTAGGCTAGTTGGAAGTAAAGCGCCCGCACATAACAACAGGGCACTTATTTTTTTATTGTGGGTAGTGCGCGCCGTGTGCAGGAAGTTGTTTTTTGTCAAGAACTGCATAATCTGCTTCCATAGTAAGTCTGTGTTCACTGAACCACTTCACCACCAAAGGATAAATTATATGCTCTTGCTCATGCACGCGTTTTGCTAATGTCTCTGCTGTATCATCCTTGAGTACAGGTATTTGCGCCTGAAGAATAACGGGACCGCCGTCTAATTCTTCAGTAACAAAGTGAACACTTACGCCATGAACATCATCTTTTGCATCAATTGCTCTTTGGTGGGTATTCAGCCCCTGATACTTAGGCAACAAAGATGGATGAATGTTCAACATTTTTCCAACATATTTTTGCACTAAGCCAGGAGTAAGAATACGCATAAACCCAGCTAATACAACTAGATTTGGCATAAAAGAGTCGATAACGTTCATTAATTGCGCATCGTACGCTTCGCGCGAGTCAAAATCTTTATGACTGAGCACTTTTGTAGCAATACCGGCTTGCTTTGCACGCTCTAGGCCATAAGCGTCTGCTTTATTACTAATAACAGCCGCTATATGTCCGTTTATCTCGCCACGCTCGCAGGCATCTATGATGGCTTGTAAATTAGAGCCACTACCTGAGATTAAAACTACTAGACGAGTCGGTGCCATTACTTAGCACCACCTACAATTTCAACTTGCTCTTCGCCAGGCGCTGCGTCTTGAATTTCACCAAGATGCCATGCGTTTTCGCCTAAGTCTTTTAGCATTGTTAAGCTTTGCTCAAGTTTGTCTGCAGGTACAACTAAAACCATGCCTACACCACAGTTAAATGTACGGTACATTTCGTGGGTAGTAATATTACCGTTTTCTTGTAACCAGTTAAAAATTGGTGGCCACTGCCAGCTATCACCTTTAACTACTGCTTTTGCAGACTCTGGTAATACGCGTGGAATGTTTTCCCAAAAACCGCCGCCAGTAATATGCGAAAGCGCATGTACGTCAACGTTTTTGAATAACTCAAGTAACGGTTTAACGTAAATACGCGTAGGCTCAAGTAAGGTTTCGCCTAGTGTTTTACCTTCAAAGTCAGCGCTGGTATCAGCGTTTGACACTTCAAGTACTTTACGAATTAAAGAGAAGCCATTTGAATGAGGACCGCTTGAAGCAAGTGCAATAAGCTGATCGCCTGCTGCTACTTTTGTGCCATCAATTATTTTTGATTTTTCTACAACGCCTGTACAAAAGCCTGCCATGTCGTAGTCTTCACCATCATACATACCTGGCATTTCAGCTGTTTCGCCACCAATTAGGGCACAACCTGAAATTTCACACCCTTTGCCAATACCTGTAACTACGTCAGCTGCTGTGTCTATATCTAGTTTACCAGTTGCATAGTAATCTAGAAAAAACAGGGGTTCAGCACCTTGAACAATTAAGTCGTTTACACACATTGCAACTAAATCAATACCAACCGTATCGTGTTTTTTTAAGTCGATTGCTAAACGTAGTTTAGTACCAACGCCATCTGTACCTGCAACTAATACTGGTTGCTTGTAGCCTTCAGGAATTTCGCAAAGTGCGCCAAAACCACCAATTCCGCCCATTACTTCAGGACGACGAGTTTTTTTAACTACGCCTTTAATACGCTCAACAAGTGCATTACCAGCGTCGATATCTACGCCCGCGTCTTTATAGCTTAGAGACTGTTTTTGTTCGCTCACAGGTTTTCCTCAAAATAGTTGTTTTGGGTTGCTTAGAAACGCGCGTATTTTACAACAATTGCAAGGTCGCGGCTAGCGCAAATGTAATTTTGAAATAATTAACAAGGACACTTGTCCGCTACTTGTTGTTTAAATAAACAAAAAAACGCCCGTAGGCGTTTTTTTAGTATTAAAAGCGTTAAATTAACCGCTATGCTTTTGCCGTTAATATTGCTCTAAGTGGAGCAGGGTAGCCTTCAATTGTTTTACTTGTATCGTTTGGATCTAAAAAGTCGATTAACGACTCGTTTTCCATCCAATCGGTTTTGCGTTGTTCTTCAAGCGTGGTAATAGCGCAATCTTTTATTTGCACATCTTTAAAGCCAACGCGTTCCATCCACAGTTTTAATGCTGCAGTACTTGGAATAAACCACACGTTGCGCATTTTAGCGTAGCGGTCGGTAGGGACGAGTACCGTGTTTTCGTCGCCTTCAATTACTAGGGTTTCAAGTACGAGTTCGCCACCTGGGCGAAGCTGTGCTTTTAACTGTGCTAAAAAGTCGATAGGTGAGCGACGATGATAAAGTACGCCCATCGAAAAAACCGTATCAAACGCTTTAAGCTCGGGTAATGCCTCAACGCCTAGTGGCAATAAGTGCACGTTTTCGTCTGGGTTATAGTGTTTAATTGCCTGAAACTGACATAAAAATAAATCAGACGGATCAATACCCACTACAAACTCTGCACCTTCACCGCGCATACGCCATAAATGATAACCAGAACCACAACCAATATCTAAAACAGTGCGACCTTTTAATGGCTCAATATGAGGAAGTAGGCGATCCCACTTCCAATCGCTGCGCCATTCTGTGTCTATTTCAATACCGTGTACACTAAATGGGCCTTTGCGCCATGGCATCATACGTTTTAATAAATGCATGACTTGCTTTTGCTCGCCATCACTCATTTCGCCAGGCGCGCCTATTTCTACCTTGGTAGATACGTCAACATGCGTAGTTTTTACTTCAGGCAAATTTTTAAGCACTTTTTGCCATTTAGGTAAATCGCCATGGCTTGCCTCGTTTTGCCAATGTTTTAACTGGGCTGGCAAGGTTTCTAGCCAGTGGCTAAGAGGGCTTTGTGCAATAGATGCGTAAAATTGGTTAAACCATTGAGACATAAGTCACTCTCTTTATTTGATTGCTACCATTGAGCAAAAATTAAAACATTGATACCACACTTGAGTTTGGCTAAAACCAATATCTTGTAAGCGAGTAAAGTGAGCGCTGAGTGTATCTGGGCGCATAACGTTCTCGATGGCGGTCCGCTTTTGGCTTATTTCAAGCTCAGAGTAGCCATTGTGACGTTTAAAGTCGTGGTGCAAATCTATTAATAAATTATCGCATAGCTCGTTTTCGGCTTTTACTTTTTCGCTAAGCAGTAATACACCGCCAGGTTTTAAATTAGCGTATATTTTTTCAAGAACGGCTTGGCGCTGAGCATGTGGAATAAACTGTAGTGTAAAGTTCATTGCTACTACTGAGGCGTTTTGAATCTCAAGCTCGTTAATATCGCCCAAAGTAACAGTAACGGGGACTTCTGATTTAAAACCCTGTAAATGTACCTTGCAACGCTCAACCATCGCTTGCGAGTTATCTACCGCTATTATATGGCAGTTATCGGTGCGAATATTTCGGCGCATGCTAAGCGTTACTGCACCCAGTGAGCAGCCTAAATCGTAAAGATTAGAGTTACTTTGTGCGTATTCACCGGCAAGTTTACCCATTGTACTAACAATAGTTGCATAGCCCGGTACAGAGCGCTGGATCATATCTGGAAAAACTTCGACTACATTTTGGTCAAAGCTAAAATCTTTTACTTGTTGCTCAGAGGCATAAATACTGTCTTTTATGGTCACGAAGGCAGTCTCTTTGTAAATAATAGAGTTATTTTAACATTTTATACTGGATAGTCAGTGATAAATTCAGTAGCTTGACTAGAATTATGAATAATAAGTATAAAAGAGAAGATTAAATGAGCAAAAGCAAGGTCATCAGCACAGACGATATATTAGCAACCCTTTGTCATTCGGTTACAGGTGTACTTACATCAGCCAGCGGTAACGGTATTAGTTACTCTGCTATGGTACAAAAAATAACGCGTACATGTATGCGACCAGATATTGGCTGCTTTGTTTTATTTGACGGCGGTTTTACCGGCCTTGTAATTACCAACTTTACCTCGCAAGCGGCGATGGAAATTTATGGCGATTACATGCGTAATATGGGTATGCCTGAGAATGAAATAGCGCATAGCCATTTATCAGACGACGTATCAAACGTACTAGGCGAGTTGATGAACCAAATTGTTGGCGACTTTACTTCTAAAGTGCGCGAGCAACTGCATACTTCAATTACACAAAATCAGCCAAAAATGATGGCTATTAACAAGCAAGTGCAAATATCGGTAGATACCACGATGGATCGCCCGCAAGCCCGCCGCGTAACATTCACCACAAGTAAACAAAATATCTTTTACTTGGAATTAGCGATGGATAAAACAGAGTTTATTAAATTACACGACTTTGATATTGCAGAAGCGCTAGACCCAGATGACATAATTGAAAACGAAGCTAAAAAGAAAGCTGAAAAAGAAAGCGCAAAGGCTAAAGACGTTGTGCAAGACGATGCAGATGACGACTTTATGGCAGGCTTAGGACTGTAACGTTTTACGTAGATACCATCTCTTCTAACCAGCCTCAAGCTTTCTTTAAATAG
>NZ_WTKW01000287.1:0-5274 GCF_011378745.1 Pseudoalteromonas sp. Z1A6 | reverse complement strand
GTTTAACACGTTGCGCTTTTTTATTTTTGTGACTTATTTTTGTAATAGTTTAGTCATTTTACTTTCATCAAAATTACCTTTATCAGTCACATCTGTTTTCTATAGTGCAGCGGTTGATCTTTTTTGTGTTTACACATTTCAAAAAATAACCACTAAACAATGGGAATTACGGATGAAAATTAAAAAAGTCGCTGCGGCAATCGCGCTAACGTTAACGTTTAGCGCAGTGAGCCATGCTGATGTACTACCGCAAAGCCAAAAAGACAGCAGCTGGTATAGCGCTGCGCAAACTAAACTAACAACAAAAACAGCACAAGCGCAGGCTACACAAGCCACTAAAGCTAAAAACGTCATTTTATTTGTGGGCGATGGTATGGGTATTTCTACACTTACCGCCGCGCGCATTTTACAAGGGCAGCGTAATAACCAATCTGGCGAAGAAGGTTATTTAAGCTTTGAAGAGTTCCCATACTCTGCACAAGTTAAAACGTATAACGTAGATGCTCAAACTCCTGATTCAGCAGGCACGATGACGGCTATTATTTCGGGTGTAAAAACCGATGTGGGCGTTATTGGTGTAGACGAAGATATTGAACGCGGCGTGTGTTCAACAGTGGCAGGTAACGAGCTAATTACCGCGACTGAATTGGCTGAAATTAAAGGGCTATCTACCGGTATTATTTCTACAGCACGTATTACTCATGCAACCCCTGCTGCCACATATGCTAAATCGGCTGACCGTAACTGGGAAGACGTATCAGATATGCCAGAAGATGCAGTAACGGGTGGCTGTGAAGACATTGCATCGCAACTGGTTAACTTTGAAAAAAACCTAGAAGCACGATTTGTAGGGACCGACGTAGACGGCCTTGATTTTGTAATGGGGGGCGGTCGTCGTCACTTTTTACCAAAAGACGAAACAGCTAACTCAACAGATGCAGTAAGTGCTATAGAAGGCGACCGTACTGACGAGCGCAACTTAGTAACTGAGTGGCAAACACAATACCCAGATGCTACGTACGTGATGGATCAAACAGGCTTTGATGCAATAAGCGATGACGCCACTAAAGTATTTGGTTTATTTAACGAATCCCACATGCAATACGAAGCTGACCGCGCAAACGATGTAGCGGGCGAGCCTTCACTTACCGATATGACCACTAAAGCAATTGAAGTGCTTGGTAAAAACGATAATGGATTTTTCTTAACGGTTGAGTCGGGACGAATTGACCATGCGCACCACGCAGGTAATGCATACAACGCGCTTAACGACACCATTGAGTTTGCTAAAGCCGTGCAAGCAGCGGTAGATAACACAAACCCAGAAGAAACCCTTATTTTAGTAACCGCCGATCACAGCCATGTATTTACTATTGCAGGCTACCCTAAGCGTGGTAATCCAATTTTAGGTCAAGTAGTTGCAGTAGGTGCAACAACACCAAGCTTAGCCGCCGACGATATGCCGTACACCACCGTAGGTTACGCAAATGGTTTAGGTTTTAGAAACTTAGGCAGTGAGACCAACGCTGATGCAAGTTACACAAGTGCCGCTATTGCAGGGCGTGTTGAGCTAAATGGCGTAGATACAACAACCCCAGGCTTTCACCAAGAAGCAACTGTACCAATGGGCTCAGAAACACACGCGGGTGAAGACATATCTTTACATGCAAAAGGTCCTGGTGCTCAGCTAGCACAGGGCGTAATTGAACAAAACGTTGTATTTCATTTAATTAATCAAGCTCTTGAACTAACTCAGCAATAATGGCGGCTAACATGAACAAATTAACGGTACTTTCTTTGGCAGTAATGGTCGCGCTAGCAGGTTGCTCGAGTGACGATAACAAAAATGAAAACAATATTATCGCAGTAGATAACGCTATTGCAGTGGGCTCTGAGCAGTGTATTAATGGCGGTGTAGAGACGCAAGTAGGCGCAGATACCAATAATAACGACGTGCTAGATAGCGATGAAGTTAACTCAACTAATTTAGTGTGTAATGCACCTGCAACGTCGTTAACAAGCGAGCAGTTAGCCTCACTCACTAGTAATACTTGGTTTAGTGAAGCACAAACAAAATTGGGTGCAGCACAAACAGCCAGTAGCAACATTGTTACAGAATCAGGCAAAGCGAAAAACGTTATTTTATTTGTTGGTGATGGTATGGGTATTTCTACCATAACCGCAGCACGTATTTTAGCGGGTCAGTTAGAAGGTGAAATGGGTGAAGAACACCAGTTAAGCTTTGAAACTATGCCTTTTTCGGGCTTTGTAAAAACATACAACGTAGATGCGCAAACGCCAGATTCGGCAGGAACTATGACTGCAATGGCATCGGGTGTTAAAACCGACGCAGGCGTTATTGGTATTGATGAAGCGGTTGAACGTGGTAATTGTGCATCAGGCAAAGGGCACGAACTTGTTACCTCGTTAGAGCTTGCTGAAATTGCAGGTAAAGCAACAGGGATTATTTCTACAGCGCGTATTACTCACGCAACACCAGCTGCAACGTATGCTAAATCGGCAGAGCGTAACTGGGAAGATATCTCTGATATGCCAGAAAGTGCTGCAACGTGTGAAGATATTGCATCGCAACTAGTTAACTTTGAAGCCAACCTAGAAGCACGCTTTAGTGGTGTTGATGTAGACGGTATTGACGTAGTAATGGGCGGCGGTCGTCGTCACTTTTTACCAAAAGATGCCGCGTTTAATTCAGCTGATGCAGTGAGTGCTGTTGAAGGTGATCGAACAGATAACCGCGACTTAACCGCAGAGTGGAAAACGCAATATCCAAATGGCACGTACGTAATGGATCAAACCGGTTTTGATGCAATAAGTGACGACGCCACTAAAGTGTTTGGCTTATTTAACGAATCCCACATGCAGTACGAAGCTGACCGCGCAAACGATGTAGCAGGCGAGCCTTCGCTTTCACAAATGACCGAAAAAGCAATAAACGTACTTGATAACAACGAGCAAGGTTTTTTCTTAACGGTTGAGTCGGGTCGAATTGACCACGCGCATCATGCGGGTAACGCTTATAACGCGTTAAACGACACTATTGAGCTTGCTAAAGCCGTTAAAGTGGCAATGGAAAACACCAACCCAGAAGAAACATTAATAGTTGTAACTGCCGATCACAGCCATGTATTTACCATTGCCGGTTATCCTAAACGCGGTAACCCAATTTTAGGTAAAGTAGTTGCAGTAGGCGCAACTGAGCCAAGCTTAGCTGCCGACGATATGCCTTATACAACGGTTGGTTACACCAATGGTGGTGGCTTTAGAAACCTAGGTAGCGAGACTGATGCCGATGCAGGTTATGCGTTTGCACCGGTTACAGGGCGTGTTGATTTAACAGATGTTGATACAACAACACCTGGTTTTCATCAAGAAGCACTGGTACCAATGGGCTCTGAAACACATGCCGGTGAAGACGTAGGCGTTTATGCAATGGGACCAGGTGCACACTTGGTAACAGGCACAAACGAGCAAAGCTTTTTATTCCATGTAATGGACTTTGCGGCTGATTTAGTTAAAACAGCCGACGAAAAAGTAACGCAGTAAGCCGCTCAAAAGCGTACTTTTTAAGTATATAAAGTACGCACGCAAATTGAGTATTTAAAAACAACTCATACCCTGTGTGAGTTGTTTTTTTATGTCATAAAAATGCCATTGTAAGTCGTTATTGTATGGCTATTACAGTGACGTTTAAATAAGAGATTAACTGATGAAAGTAGCATTATTTTTAATGGCAACCTTAGCAAGCACCAGCACATTAGCAACGCAGTGCGATATTAATGCCGAATATTTAAAAGCCGATTATAAAATTACCAACAGCCATAAAGCGCAGCAAAGTAATGATTCACTTACCCTTTGGCGGAACGATCAGCAAGTAGCGCATCAACGCCAAGTAATTACCGAGCTTTGGCAACATTTAGCTAATAAGCAAATTCGGCCTATTCGCTATTTTAATGCCCAGCAACGCGGTATTGAATATCAGCCATCTGAGGTACGCGGCGTACAAAGTTGGAGTGCTAAAAGTCAGCTGGTGGATAACCACCTAATCGAAAAAATGACCCTAGTAAACACCCAAAACACAGGCTGCGATGAAGTAAAAAACTACGAACTTACTGAAGGCGATAACCAATTTAAACTCGCTTTATTTACGCAATCAAACTTAGTTAAAACCTTTAGCGTAACCAATAAAAAAGCCCAAACAAACACCGTGCTTAGCCTTAATAATGTAAGCAGTAATAAAGCAGAAATAACTGAACAGTTTGCCAAATGGGATCGCTTTCAAACCACCGACTACGCCGACATTGGCGATAACGAAAACGACCCGTTTTTAGCTAAAATGATAAACCTTGGTTTTATAGAGCACAGCGCCACAGGTTTTTATAACCAGCAAGGCGAGGCTATTGAAGGTGGGCATCATCACTAGGTTTTAAATGTTGTAGCTCATAGCTAAAAAATGACAGGCGGCTATGAGCTACAAGTATGTATTCAAAAATAGATTAATTTAAGCCATTCCCACCCAGGTAATACAACAAACACTTTCCTATTTTTATAAAACACACACTATCAGCCGCATAATATTTATAGTTGGTAATAATTTACACTATTTGATATTAATAGAAGTTCACACAATAGGAACATTCATCCATTAAGTAAGAAAAATGTTCTCAGATAAAGTTGCTATACCTTATGGAGTATTCATGAGTTCCAATGAATCAAACAACCCGTCAATTGACAATTTAATAGGTACATATCATGAGTTGGATACATTAGGGCTAATGAACGAAGATCTCCAAAAAGGTTCTGAAATTTTAGATGTAGTGAGGAAGTTTAATCCTATGTTTAAGGATGAGGCCTGGGTTTTAAATAACTATTTACCTTTTGATAGTTGTCAGAGTGCTTTGTTTTTAGCAGAAAAAGGAAAGTTAGATAAAGCAAATCTCGCTCTTATAGAGGGAGTAACAGATGGCATTGATAAATTCATGTTGCATTTAGCTGGGGCGCCGGCGTTTAACGATCGAAAAGCTATTTTAGAAAATGCACGTGAATTATATTTACAAGGTAATCACTCTGCTGCTGTTTTATTACTACTAATAGCATTAGATGGAATATCAAATGATATAGCAAATTTAGGTATATTTGCTCAAAATTCCGATCTGGGTGCATGGGATTCTATTACCCAATATGAAGAGACATTTACTTATATCCAAGAAAACTTTCTTACCAAGAACCGAACAAAAACAAACTTGGAAGAAATCT
>NZ_WTKW01000286.1:0-5340 GCF_011378745.1 Pseudoalteromonas sp. Z1A6 | reverse complement strand
CAGCTTAAACTATTTATTGAAGCTGTTTTTGGTTATTACTCTCAAGCCTTTTTAAGGCAAACCCCATAGAGGAGCACATAACACCAAAAACTATTCCCTCATTAGATATAAATCTAATGCTAGTAAACGTTTCAAATAAGCTTATTATTGCTAAGGAAAAAATAAAACCTATCGCAGAAAAAACCAGCCAAGTTTGTGTGGCATGAGTCATGACGAACCTCCTTTTACTATTGTGCCTTTTTAGCGAGCTTATACGCTTGTTTATTTTTATACATTGCGTGGTCTGCATCATTTAATAGCGCTTCAAAGGGCTGCTTTTGTTTATTAGTAAAACTATAACCAATACTAAGCGATAAATCGCAAACGTCTTCTTTGAGTAAGACTTTTGAATACTCAGTCGAAATTTTATCCATGATGTAGTTAATCTTGCTTTTATCGCTTACTTGCATTACTGCAACAAACTCATCGCCACCTAAGCGCCCTACTATATCAGCATCTCTTAAATGCGTTTTTAGCGTATCTGCCAATATAATTAAGGCTTTGTCGCCCACTTCATGTCCGCAGGTGTCGTTTAATTTTTTAAAGTCGTTTATATCAATAAACAAACAACACACGTCAAAGCCTAAACGTAGCGCTAAGTTAAGTTTTTGCTGGGCTAATAAGTTAAGTGCTCGGCGATTATAAATATTCGTTAATGAGTCTAACATGGCTATTTCGCGCATTTGCTCATAGCTATACACAAGCGCTAGGTCGTCTTCAATCAAATCACGCAGTTGTTCTATGAGTTCAAAATATTCATCGGTATAGCTTGTTTTCTGAGTGTCTTTTAAGCATAGCGTGCCAAATACTTCGCCTTCAGGCCAATGAATAGGTAAACCTAGGTAGGATTCAACACCATCTTCAACTACTTCTGGTAGGGTGTTCCATGCATCGTTATTGCTTGCATCATTAACATATAAAATATTTTTAGTTTCAGCAACGTACCGACAAAATAGAGGGGTTTGAGGAGGAAGTATAGGATTGGTCTCAAAGTTAGAGCCACCTTCGTTACTTCTAATAACAACGCGATAGCCTTTGCTTGTTGCCTGAACTATATAACCAGACGGGGCTGAAAAAAGCCCCGTTATAAGGTCGATTGTTTTTTGCCATTTATGCAAAGATATTTGGCCATCAATACCAGAAAATGCCCATTGATCAATTTCAAACATTGCTTTACCTCGGCTATTTAGTAGCTCCAGTATAGGCAAAAAAGCAAAGTAAAAGCTATTATTTACGACGTCTGCTTGGCTCTCTTTTACCAGTGATGCGTTTTTTATCGCGATCTTTTCGCGACTTGTTAGTATTTTTACGATTATCTTTTGGCTTTTTATTAGGATCTGGCTCGTAACCTTCTAACCACTGCGGCGTTAAACGCGTATCGAGTAGTACTTCAATTTCTTCTAGCAGCCATTGCTCATCTAGACTTACCAGCGACATAGCAAGTCCTTGTTCGCCAGCACGACCTGTACGGCCAATACGGTGCACGTAATCCTCGGCAATGTACGGTAGTTCAAAGTTAATTACGTATCTAAGTGTAGAAATATCTAAACCACGCGCAGCTACATCGGTTGCAACAAGTACGCGTGTAATACCTTCTTTAAAGTTTTGCAATGCACGGTCGCGTGCGCCTTGCGATTTGTCACCATGGATTGATTCGGTTTTTAAACCGTCTTTACACATTTCTTTAGCAAGCTGATCAGCCATTTGTTTTGTGCGAGTAAAAATAAGCACTTGGCGCCAGTTTTTCATACCAATCATGTGCGATACAAGTTCGCGCTTACGATCCTCATCTACAGCGTAAATAACTTGCTCTACTTCAACCGCGGCTGAGTTACGTTTATCAACTTCAATTAGTTCTGGGTTTTTAAGTAACTTTTTACTGAGTTCAAACACGCTGTCATCAAACGTAGCTGAAAATAGTAAAGTTTGGCGATCGCCCGGGATATGTCGCAATATACGTCTAATTTCATCAATAAAGCCCATATCAAGCATGCGGTCAGCTTCGTCAAACACTAAGGAGTCTACACTTGAAAGTACCACACTGCCTTTAACTATATGATCAAGCAAACGCCCAGGTGTTGCCACTATAACTTGCGCTGTTTTAAGTGCTTTTATTTGAGGGCCAATACTTGCGCCACCATAGGCTAAAGCGCCATTGATATTAGTGCCTTGTGCGTACTTTTCAAAGCTTGCAAATACTTGCTGAGCAAGCTCACGGGTTGGCGTTAAAATGACTACACGTGCAAGGCCTTGCTCATCTTTTTTAGGGGTATTTAAAAGCTTATGTAATAAAGGTAAAACAAAGGCGGCAGTTTTACCCGTACCTGTTTGCGCGCTGCCCATTACATCACTTCCGGCTAAAATAGGCGGAATAGTTTTAATCTGAATTGCGGTAGGTTGAGTGTAATTATTTTGCTCAATCGCTGTTAATAATAACGGGTCGAGATTAAGTGATGAGAACGTAGTGGCAGACATAGGCTTAGCTTTAAAATAACAAAGAGCGCTATTGTACGCATATTACTGTACTGCGTAAATTAACCAGTCCAGAAAAGTATTTAATCGTAGTTGCTCACTTTCACTTTAGCGCTAAAACAATAAAAAAGGCGCTAAATAACAGCTGTATTTAGCGCCTTTTATAATTTTATGTAGCTTTAAGCTGGCTTTAGTGTCGCTTTACGCTCGTTGTAAAACGCTATTAAATCGTCAACTGTTGCTTGGCAGTATTCGCGTATACCCGAAACTACCATATGCTTTTCACCACTACCCACTTTAACGCCGTTTTCTAACAGGTTAAAACGAAGTGTAATTTTTCCGCGCTTGCCGGCGTACTCAAAACTAGGCTCTGCAAACTCAAGTTCTGGTGCTGTAATATCAAGATTATCAAGGTTGATAAGCATTGATTCGTAAATGATCATTGGGCGAGCAGGGTTAATCATTACCTCTTGCTTACCCATTAATGGAATAATTACATGCGGGAAAGTAGTACCAGAAAACTCAACATAATTTTTTATTAGGCTATTAGTCAGTGCTGGGCATTGGCTGGTTTTACCTTTGCGCTTTACCTTTAAAATAACTTTTTCGCCATTGGTTACATCAAACTCATCAGCCCCTTCAGGGAAGTTAAGTTTGGTGTTTTCATCAACCATACCGGCAAAAGTAAATTCCATTTGTTCACTAATACCGTAGCGGTCTAGTACCAATGAAAAAAGTAAGTCTCCTGGCGCGCAAAACTTTTTGGCATCTTTGTCGTGAAGTGGATTGTAATCGTCAGCAACGCATTTAGCGAATCGACAACCTTGCTCACGAGAGATAGAAACATAATCAGCATGCTGCTGAAAAAAAGGACTTAACATAGTTTGTTCACTGCTTAAACTGCTTATAACCTATCTATATTACCAGAAAAAAAATACTGAGAGGTCGAATCTGTTAGATTAGTTGCTAAATAAAACAGAGCAATAAAAAACAATGACCTTTTATTTATTAGCGCTATCAATTATATGTGTTTTTCCGTACTGCAAAATATCAATAATGCGGCAACCCCTTTGGCACTACTTACTAGCTTTAAGTGTTGTAAGTGCATATTTTCAAGGTTATATAAATTTATATGCCCTGCTGTTAACCGGGCTTTACGTTGTTTTATACTACTGTGCGCTAAATACAAAGCAGGCAATAATACGCGCTACTTTAAGTACTGTTTTTATAGTTTCCTCATTGGCATTAGCACTTCATTGGATGCCTGGTTTTAATAACCTCCCTATTGTTATAAACGAGCGTATTACAAGCGATGCGATTGCATTTACCCTTTATGCTAATTTTGATAAAGCTATGGCGGGTTTATTTCTTTGTGCTTACTTTTATTCGAATAAAAAAGCTTTAAAAGCAGACTCTAATAAAGCGGGCCCATTAAACGTTAAACAACCCATTTTAATAGTTATTGCTACTGTTTTAGCTACGCTCACTGCGGCTTTAATGCTTGGACTTGTAAGCTTCAACCCTAAGGTTCCTGGCTTTTGGTTAGCCTTTATTGCTATTAATCTTTTATTTACCTGTGTTGCCGAGGAAGCTTTATTTCGAGGTTTACTACAAACTAAGCTTAGCAAAATAATTACACCTACCCGTTTAGCAATACTTGCCCCTGTAATTACTGCAGGTATTTTTGCTTTGGCACATTTTGCTGGAGGAATTAACTATGTATTGGTTTCATTTATTGCCGGCTTGGGGTATGGCTATGTTTTTTATAAAACGCAGCGCTTAGAGTGGGCTATTTTATGCCATTGGTTGGTTAATGTTTGCCACTTCTTTTTGTTTACTTACCCGATGCTCAATAAAATCTAAATACATTTACAAATGCTAACAATTTACTTAGTAGTAAACATTGCCCGCATTTGATTTTGTTAGTAATTTACTATTTCAAATAATAAATTAAGGGACTAATAAATATGCTACGTTTTATAACGGCAATAACAGTGCTCGCCACAATAACGGGTTGTTCAAGCATGACTTATCATACAGATATAGACAACGGCGTTTTATCTCAAGAAATTGGCACCTACGTTAATAAAAGAGATTTACAGCAATTTTATAGCGACCAAGAAGCACACGAAAGTGGCGCTACACTCCTAGGCCGAATAGAAGGTGAAAGCTGTGATGGCGACGGTATGGGTAACAATAATGTAAGCTATAACCGCTCTAAATCAAACGCAATTGATTTACTTAAAGCTGATGCCATGCGCAGAGGCGGAAATGCTTTTACTATTAATTCTTGTAGTGAAACGTCTGTATCGTATTGCGACCTATCTGTTTTATGCACCGGACAGGCCTACGACTATTAATAAGTAAAAGTGCAAATTATATATTAAGCGCAAAGCTAAGTAGTACGCGCTTTCCAGACTCTATTTTAGATACGCTGTGTTCGTACTTATCGGGTCTGAATAAATACACGCGATTAAATAAATTTATAATGCATTTTGAGCATTTAAATACCCCACCCGCTTTAGGTTTTTCTAATACAAAGTTGAGCTTGTAATAGCGCCCTTGCTGCACAGGGTCAATATGGTTCATTACGCTGTGATTAGTTGGGTAAGTAACAAGGTTTATCGAAAATGTATTGCTGCTAAAAATAGCTTTGTTTTTAACGGTTGCAATCATACTGCCTCCTATGAGTTTATATGCCGTATTGTAGCATTGGACTAAGTCTCATTATGGTTTTAAACGAGACTAAAACACCATGACATATAGCCAATAAAACTAATATAAAATGATTAAACACAAAAAAGCCGAGCTTAATAAAGCTCGGCTTTT